>JALZUF010000237.1 GCA_023301785.1 Alphaproteobacteria bacterium
GCGGAATTCTTTAGCTTTGGTACAAACGATCTGACACAAACCTGTATGGGTATGAGCCGTGATGATGCAGGTAAATTCTTACCAGAATATGTGAACAAAGGCGTGTTAGAAAAAGACCCATTCCAAACATTAGATAAAGATGGCGTTGGCCAATTAGTTGATATGGCCTGTCAACGTGGACGCAGCACGCGACCTGATATTAAATTGGGTGTCTGCGGCGAACATGGTGGTGACCCAGCATCTATCGCTTTCTTTGAAGCGTGTGGCTTGGATTATGTGTCGTGTTCACCATACCGTGTTCCAATCGCCCGTTTAGCCGCCGCGCAAGAGGCGATTAAACAAGGTAAAAGGGAACTAAAAGCTATTAAAGTAGCTTAGTAAGAAGTAAGATTTTTTTAAACCAACCAAAGGAGAAAGACTATGGGACTATTTAATTTTGCAAAAAATGCAGGAGCAAAGATTGCAAGCGCGTTCGGTGTAAGTGAAGCGAATGCGGCTGAAACGCCTGATGCACCATCGAACCAAGCGCCAGCAAATGATATTAAAGGCGAGTTTGCCAAATATGATTTCGGTATCGAAGCTTTGGATGTGCAAGTACAAGGTAGTAAAGTGACATTGAACGGTACAGCGCCAGATGCACCAACGATGGAGCGTGCAATTTTGGTTGCAGGAAACATTAATGGTGTTGATCAGGTTGAATCAAACATTGATGTTGCCAATGCAGAAAATGTTGAAGAGCCACAATTTTACGAAGTAAAATCTGGTGACAATCTATCTAAAATTGCAAAACAATTTTACGGTGATGCAGGTAAGTATCCAGTAATTTTTGAAGCAAATAAACCAATGCTAAGCCACCCTGATAAAATCTACCCAGGTCAAAACCTGCGTATTCCACGCGAGGAAACAAAAGTGGCTTAAGCTTTTTGACTATACAATTTCAAACGCCCCTTTGTTCAATCAACGGGGCGTTTTTTATTTCTTAAGAAACTAATGTCTTAATCGGTTTGTTATCACCGACAGGGCGGAATAAAACGTTCATGCCTGCGGCTTCACCCGATTGCACACCAAGGGGGTCGTCCTCAACCACTAAGCAATGAGCAGGATCAATTTTTCGATTGGTTAAATCAATCATGCGATCCAAGGCTGTTTGATACGGAACAGGCGAGGGTTTGCGACCTTCATAATCTTCTTTGCATAGAATGAATTCAAAATGCTTTTTTAAATCTTTGGCATCTATTGCGGCCATGACGGAGCGTTTTCGACCATTGGAAACAACGGCTTGTTTTACTTTATTTTCTGCGAAGTATTGAAGCGCATCCAAAACACCTTCACGAATTTCTATCTCGTCTATATGGTCAAAATACCACGCATCAATTTTATCAAGATAATCTTGTTGCGGAAGATCAAGGCCAAGCTCTGCCGTGATCCACTCCCAATTTTGTATGCCGTTATTCTCGTAAATCTTCTTGCGATATTTTTCATCAAGTTCGATGTCGAGTGTTTTCAGGGTTTCAACGTGTTTGCGCCAATGATGCTCGGCGGTGTTGACCAGAGTATTGTCGCTATCCCAGAAGACGTAATGAATTGTTGTTGCCATTGCTTTGAAGCGCCTCCACCGCGTCATCTTTAATCATTGCTAATCCGATATCACCACAGGCGGAGCGCATTTGCCCAACAATTTTATCATCAATTACGATGTCGGAAAAGGGGGGCGGTGCAACGCCATCGAATTTCACGGTGCGTAAATGCTTCTTGCCGAGGTTGCGGTAATGCATCCGTGCGGTCAGTTCTTGCCCCATATAACACCCTTTGTCCCAATCAAGACCGTTGAACTTATCAAGGCTGGATTCCAACATAGTCGATCTTTCAACGATCATATCGCGTGAACCATCAGGAATACCAAGAAGAATACGTTCGCGATCCCATTCGACGAAGCCTTCTTCTAGCAGATCATCGGGACGATCAAAGCTACGATACCCCATCTTAAAGTGACGCGGATCACCGAGGCCATGCTCTTCTTGTTCTAAAATACCGTAAACAGAATTATTGGCTTCATACGAGATTTTAACATCGGCGCGCAGGCGGTATTTATTAAGGCGATCATATAAATCTTTTGCCCGATCACCACCTTCACAATCAATGAGGATAAAGCCATCGCCGTGATGCATAAAGAAGTCATGTAAAAACTTCCCTTGCGGGGTCAGCAAGCAGCTATATTGAATATGCTGTGCTTCCAATTTTTCTACATCATTGGAGACTAACCCTTGCAGGAAAGCGATGCGGTCATCTCCTTCAATATGGATTAAGCCGCGATTAGGTATGGTAACGAAGAATGCTTTTGACATACGATATTCTTATCGTTCTAATAGCAATTATGAAAGTTCTTTTTATTACATCGACACGTATTGGTGATGCCGTTTTATCGACAGGTATCTTAAATCATCTCATTACCAAATACCCTGAGTCTGACGTGACAGTGGCCTGTGGCCCTTTGCCAAAAAGCTTATTCGAAGGTTTCCCAAATGTGACCCAGATCTTGGCACTAAAGAAAAAGAAGCGTCATGGCCATTGGATTGAGCTGTGGAAAGCCGTTTCAGGCACGAAGTGGGATATTGTCGTCGACTTGCGCAACAGCGCTGTATCGCGGCTGATACGCTCCCGTAAGCGCTTTATCTTTGGTAATCATATAGATAAAAGCCGCCATAAGGTTGAACAGGCGGCGCTAATCATGGGCTTGGCCGATATTCCTGCCCCTAAATTATATTTTTCTGCTGAACAACAAGAGTTTGCACAAGACCTAATCCCAGAAGGTGGCGATGTTATCGGCGTTGGCCCTTCGGCAAATTGGATTGGTAAAACATGGGAAGCAGATAATTTCATTGAAGTGATTAAATGGATGACAGGCGACAGTGGCCCTTATCCGAATGCACGCGTGGCGGTTTTTGCGGCACCGGGGGAAGAGGCGCAAGCCATGCCTGTTCTGAATAGTATCCCAGAAGAACGCCGCATTGATGGTATCGCAAAGGGAAATCCAGGCGAAGTGGCAGCGGCCCTGAGCCTTTGTAGCTTTTATTTAGGCAATGATTCAGGCCTAATGCACGCGGCAGCGGCGGCAAATGTGCCGACTGTTGGGGTGTTTGGCCCTAGTTATCCGCATCTATATTCACCATGGGGCGCACACACGGCCTTTGGCAGAACCCCTAAAACTTTCGATGAACTCATTGATTTTGAAGGCTATTCTCCTGAAACACTTGACAGAACACTAATGGGTGAGCTAAAAGTAAGCACTATTATTGACATAATAAAAGAGTTTACTGAGTTACAATATGCCACTCGTCAGCAAAATATCGCCCAGAACTAGGGACGTCACCGAGGCAGATTTTGAATCTGTTCCTCAAATTACGGATTATACATCTAGTTATGGTGGCAAGTCAGGCATCGTTCAGGCATGGAACAATGCTATTCATTTTATGCCAAAAGACTTTGTTGACCTGTTTGATGGATTGATTGAACCAGATGATGAGTTTCATATTTCATCATCATCCTCGAAAAAATTTCAATTTGATATTTGTACGGTCGGAACGACGTCCCCATTTCTTACACAAATGTATGATTTACAGAGGAATAACGTTGAAAATTCTTACGTACATTTACCTTTAAAACGTCGCGGCAATGGAACTGGTAAAGCATTGGCTGTTGCAGCTATTGATATGGATGTCATGTTGGGCATACCCAATATTGTTTTTGAGGCCACTTTGGAGATGGGGGCTTATGCTTGGCTCAAAAGTGGATATAAGTTAGATAACACTCTTTCTGTTTTTGAAGAGCAAAATCAAAGACTGTCGAAATTAGCGATGGCAAAATTAAGCGCTGTTGAGTCACTAATCTTAGTTGAAGATTTTGAGAGGGCTATGACACTTGCCGAATCTTTCACAACGCCAGAAGCACGCGAACTTGCAAACATGGATTTTGACATGAGGGGCGCTCTTAATGAGGCAAGATTGTCGGGGCAACCCTATGATAGGAATTATTTTGAAAGATCAATTAGACAATACCTTGATGCTTATCCCGAAGTAGAGAAAGGGAGTGACGTTAATTTCTTTGAAGTGCAAGCGCGATCAATGGCAGGTTTAATAAAATCTTGTAAGCTTGAGGGCTTACCACTAACTGTCGGTAAATTTGCTCTGGCAAGTGGAAGTGCTTACATGATGGCCGATTACCAAGATGATGAGCATATAACCGATATCATAGAAAATATGGGTGGTTTCAGAAACTCTGTTATTGTACCCGCCGCACAACAGCGTCAGTTTGGGTAATTCATTATGCCACTCGTTAGTAACATAGAACATAGAAGTCATGATGTCGTTGAGGCAGATTTTGATGTCTTTGAAAAATTTGATTTTGTTGAAAGCTATTTTAGTGTCACGTCTGGATTTCTACAAACATGGAACAGGGACGTTCCAATCATGCCAGAAGACTTTCTTAATATTCTTTTATCTTACCGAGAGCCGTATACGAGTATACATCTCAGCGGTCAAAAGAAATATCTTTCCTTTGAATTTGGATCAGTAGCATTAGGGAAGTCATTTTTTCAATGTGAATATGACTTCGTCCAAGAACCAAAACTTGAAAGTTTAAATGTTGAAATACCGCTTGACCAAAGAGGTAAAAAAATCGGTCCGCGTTTAGTGGCTATGGCGATTGATTTGAACGTAGCCTTTGGTATGGAAGAGTTACCTTTATGGGCATCATTACAATCTGGTGCAAAAATATGGTCGAAAGCAGGTTTTACCAAAGACCCTAATCGTGAAATGATGAATCGACGCTTACCTAAAATTCTGGCGGCTAAATTGGAAGCGTTACATCATATTATTCCCAATGATGTGTATGAAGATGTTGCACAGTATGTGGCATGGGAGAACGATGACGATCTTTGTAAATTGGCTGAAATAGATTTTGATCTTACACCGTATGTTAGGCGAGAGCGCGATAAAGCCATTTTGTTTTCAAGCTTAGAGACCGCCCTATCAGATGTATTTAACATGAAGACTGAGCATGGCATTGCGTGCCGCATAGGTAGTAACGTTATAGCGGCGCTCAGTAATGCTGAAAAGCACGGCAGGCCATTAACGCTCGTTGATTATCTACTTTCTGAAGAAAGCGCATTTTTACGTGCTGATTTTTCAAATGATAATCAAATAGGTCAAGTGATTGAAAATCTTGGTGGTGTTCAACACTCCCACATTGCCCCTGTCCATCATTAATATTAATGACGCGTATCTTTGCCTTTTAAGGGAATTTGACACAGCATTCCCATTAATTATATAATTTTACATAATTATATTTTAGGGAGTGTCATTTATATAAATGCCATATGTGTCAAATTTACCAAAGCGGGACGGGATCGTAACTGAAAGAGATTTTCAGAAGCTTGCTCATATGGGCGGCTTAAGCTTAAAAGGTGACACCAGCTCTATTGCCTCCCTTTGGAACGAGGAAGTTAAATACCACCCGCGTACAATATCAGACATTTTTGGTGTTCCATTGCAAACAGGCTTTGATTTGGTTGTCTCTAATCCAAAGGATACGTCGCTACTTTTCGATTTGTTCAGCGATGGTAAAGAAGATAAATTTGCTAGGCTTTATGACGTTGCCTCAAAAGAACTTAAAAATTCAGAGGTCACATTAACTCCCGCGCAACAAGGTAAAGGGTTAGGAACAACTTTTACCAAACTGGGAATGGATTTAGATATAGCGTTAGGCCTACAGAAACAATATTTCATGGCCTCAAGTGAGGTTGGTGGATATGTTTGGGCGCGTGTAGGGATGGAACTTGATACCCGAAACTTACCTGCCAATAATGAAGACCACGAATATTTATCAGAAGTTATCTTAGAAAAATTAGACGTCTTAAAGAAACATCTACCGCCAGAGCTGTATGATGAATGTTGCCAACTCGCACTACTCGAAAATTCAGATGATTTATGCCACTTGGCTAATATGGATTTTGATTTAAAAGGCACATTTAAAAGCAAAGATATGCCAGCGCGTATACAATCAAATATGGATGATCTTGCAAAATTCTGTGATGAAAGAGACAAGCCTATGACATTGGGCAAGGTCTTATTGCTTGGCGAATATTGGCATGGTGTTGTTGACTATGATAATGACGTTCAAATGACGCGAATACTGTCTCACTTAGGTGAGCTTGACCATTCAGTGTGGGTGCCTAAAGGCGCTGGTGAAATAGAAGTAGCCTCAACTATACCAAAATATCAAGCTCATTAAAGCTTAATTAATAAGAGCTGCGTCTTTGCACGTCTGGGTGTAACGTTGTGACGTTTTCACGCGGGCCAATCGTTGGTTTTTTTTTGCTGCCGTAACGCTCAAGATAATCCCTACGCGCCAAGTCGGCATCCGTGTAAGGCAAATGCTCTAAACGATCCCACCCTTTATAAGTCATGCAGGTTTCAAAGTCGTGGAAATCAAGATGTTCGCCATAAAGATATCCATCACGGAACGGTGTTTCCCATTGATCTAATCGGCGCTCAGAAGCGGTGCGTGGTTCAATCTCATTTCCACTATTATAATTTGCAGGAACGGCGCGGCGGACTTCACCAAGTTGTTCCAATTCTTTCACATTAGAAACACAAGAAGAAATATCCATGTGCAACTTTTGTTGCGCCTTTGGCCCTTGCATATAAAGAGATGAGCTTGCGCTGCTACGTTGCCAGTACTTAGCCTCTTCGATTTTCGGGCCTGTGCTACAGGCAGACAGAGAAAGGGCAGAGAGGCAAGAGGCAACAAGGATCGTTTTGAAAGGCATCATGGATTTTAAGCTTACTTTTTAGTGAATCAAATCAATATCACTAGAATATCAGTTTGTATGATTGCGCTCAAGCGTCGTGATCAAAGCTTAATCAGGCTTGTCTTCTCGCGCCCACCATGTTTCGACGACCATCCCGTAAAGCGGCGTTTCTTGCGGGTGTGCCACGTGTGTCCAATAGGCCACAAAGTCAGTGGGGTTGTGATAAAGCGGGATCATATAAGATCCATCCCATAGCTTTTTGTCTAATTTCTGGGTGTTTGCCGCCAACTCAACGCGTGTCTTTGCGGTGGGGATATTCTTGGCTAAGGCATCAATTTCTGGGTCACAAATACCCGCATAATTCCATCGTGACGGCTGGTCTTTGGCTTCACAGCTCCAATATAAATATTGCTCTGTGCCGGGGGATAGGGTGGAGCGCCAATAATATAAGATCATATCAAAATCATAATCATTTAGGCGACCACGATAAGCCGCACTATCGAGAACGCGAACACCCGCTTCAATTCCCATTTTTTTAAGCGAACGTGTCAGAGAAAGCGCGATTTTTTCATCGGACGGATTATCCAACAAAATCTGAAAGCGCATTGGCTCTCCTGTTTTTTCATTGATACGCTTGCCGTCCTTAATAATCCAACCGGCTTCATTCAGCAGCTTATTACCATCACGCATTTTCTGACGCATAGTTTTTGGCTCAGTCTCTGGAATTTTACGGGCTAGATCTGTTCCGTGATAATAACTATTGATGCGGTTATATTGACCATAGAATAAATTTTTATTCATCCAGTCAAAATCAAAGAACTGGTTTAACGCTTTACGAACACGAATATCACTAAAAGGTTCACGGCGGGTATTAAAAATAAAGCCGCGTACTTTGTCAGGGCGACCATGCGTCATTTCTGCCTTAATCACTTTGCCATCCGATAGGGCAGGGAAGTCATACATGTTATTCCAATTCCCTGCATCCCATTCACGGCGGATATCAAGGTCACCTTTTTTAAAGCTTTCAAATGCAACCGTATCATCGCGATAATAATCATAAATGATTGTATCAAAATTATGATGGCCTTTATTGACGAGTATATCCTTCGCCCAATAATCAGCAACACGTTCCAACACAATACGTTTCCCTGGTTCGGCACTTTTTATTTTATAAGGGCCAGAACCTAACGGGGCTTCAAGAGTTGTTTTATCAAATTCTTTTTCACTCCAATAGGCTTTGGATAGAACTGGCATCATTGACATGATCATAACCGTCTCACGGTCGCGATCTTCACTAAGGTCGAACTTAATTGTTTGTGTATCAATGACTGTTGGCGTTGCCATCTTGTAAATACGGCGCATATTTGGACGGCCAGACTCTTTTAATGTCTCATAAGAAAATAAAACATCATCCGTTGTGATCGGCGTGCCATCATGAAATTGAGCACGCTTATCTAAAGTAAACATAATTGATGAACGATCATTAGGCACAATTACTTTTTCGGCAATCATGGGGTACATGGTGAATGGCTCATCCCAAACACGTTGCATCAGACGATCAGTTACAAGATTTAACCCCTGCGCCGCTCGCCCTTTAATGGAGTAGGGGTTCACAGTATCAAACGTCCCAGAACCAGCTTGTTTTAAAATACCACCTTTCGGTGCATCAGGGTTGGCGTAACTTAGGTGCTCACTTGCTGCGTCATATTTAGGTGTACCGACCATGGCGAGGCCGTAAAGTTCCTCCGCCTTCGCTGGCACGCTAATAAATATAATGAGAAGAAAGAGAACAAACCTAAGCATTATGCCGCCATCTTTTTATCTTTTAAATCAGCAAGACTGACAGCAGGGCGAGGGCCCATTTGTGAGATCACTTCAGCCGCAGCAATAGACCCTAATCGACCACATTGCTCCATGCTCATTCTTTCAACAAACCCATAGAGAAAGCCAGCCGCATACGCATCGCCAGCCCCTGTTGTGTCAACAATATCGGCTACCTTTTCTGCCGTAACTTCGGTGCGTGTGCCTTCTTTGACAATGATCGATCCTTGTTCCCCGCGTGTAACGGCAATAATTGCACATTTATCTTGCGCTATCTCAATGGCCTTTTCTAAATCATCCGTTTCATAAAGCGATTTAATTTCATCTTCATTCGCGAATAAAATATCAACATGGTAAGAAACCAAATCTTTAAACGCCTCGCGGTGACGATCAACACAGAATGAGTCTGATAGCGTCAGCGAAACACGGCGGCCTGCGCTATGCGCCTCACGCGCCGCTTTAATAAAAGCTTCCATCGCTTTTGGCGGGTCAAATAAATATCCTTCCAAATAAACAACTTGCGCATCACCAATTAAGTCAACATCAATATCATCAGGCGTCAGCTCAACCGCGGCGCCAAGAAAAGTATTCATTGTGCGTTCACCATCAGGTGTCACCAAAATCATACAACGTCCTGTCGACGTTGTTCCACTCAGAGGTGATGTTTTAAAGTCCACATTCATTTCGGCTAAGTCATCTGAAAAAGATTTACCAAGTTCATCGTCGGCGACTTTGCCCACATACGCGCCTTTACCACCAAAGGAGGCAAAACAAGCCATCGTATTACCCGCAGAGCCACCCGACATTTTGGTTGGCTCTTTCATATCATCATACAACGCCAGTGCACGTTCGGCATCGACCAAGTTCATAGACCCTTTTTCCATGCCAGCTTCCTCTTTTTGCTGGGCTATATATTCATCCGTGGTTTTTGCCAGAACATCAACAAGCGCATTGCCGATTGTGATAAGACCATATTTTGCATTAGACATTGTAGAAGTACCTTTTATAATTCTCAGTTTACATTGGTTGATTTTAACCATTCTAATCTCTATATATATGCCCAGAAAGGCAAGACCATGGTTGAAAGCATACCCAAGAAGGTATCGGATAAAAATGTTAAAGATAAGGCGGTTGAGGCCGCATTGTCGCTTGCCGCCAATAAACCATGGGGCAGTGTAACTTTTGACGACATTATGCATGAAGCCGAACTTTCTAAGGAGCAAGGCCAAGAATACTTTGATGACAAAAGCGATATTCTGGCCGCCTATGGACGTAAAATCGATGTGCGTATGTTGGAGGGGATATCCTCAAATGCGGCGGATATGTCTCATCGTGAGCAGATCTTTGATATCATCATGGAGCGCTTTGATATCGTGAATGAGAACCGCGACAGCATCCTGTCTATTCTCAATTCATTCAAAGGTGATCCAAAGGAAGCGTTATTGAGCTTGCCTCATCTAGGGCGTTCAATCACACGCGTGCTTGAGGCCGCCAATATTCCAACAGATGGAATGATGGGTTGCCTACGCGTCACAGGCCTAACTGGAGTTTACCTCTATGTACTAAAGGCTTGGAAGGACGATGACAGCGCAGATATGGCCAAAACAATGGCCGCGTTGGACAAGGCATTGGATAAGGCTGAGATGGTTTATAACAGCCTGCCAATTACTTAACCCTGAACTTAGCCCTCATATCGCCATATTTAAGGTGCAAAAACTAAATATGGAATATTTGAAATCATTCAAAGCAGACCCACGGCATTTTCAAATTGCTACGCTCGCATCGTTATTGATGTTCCTATTTATCTGGAATGATTTCGCCCCCAGCCTGACGGTTATTGCCTTGACGCTTTCTGGCACATTACTCACTCAGCTATTTTTCTTTAAAGTCCTCAAAATTAAATCGAATGATTATCGCTCGCCTTTAATCACCAGCCTGTCTTTGGCGTTGCTGTTTAAGACAAATCTTATTTGGCTTTACCCCTTGGCAGGTGCCTTGGCGATGGCAAGTAAATTTATTATTCGCTGGGACAATAAACACCTCTTTAATCCCGCTAACGCCGCCATAGTCTTTATGCTGATGCTGGCACCAAACCTTGTTTGGGTATCGCCAGGGCAATGGGGCAATGCCGCTTGGTTGGGCTTTGCCCTAATATGTCTGGCGATTTTAGTATTAAGCCGCGCGCGTCGCGCCGATATGGCCGTTTTCTTCCTAATCGCATGGTCAGCTTTGCTTTTGGCGCGTGCGGCATGGCTTGGCGACCCTTTGGTTATACCCATTCATAACCTCCAAAGTGGCGCTCTCCTTATTTTTGCCTTCTTTATGATATCAGATCCAATGACAACACCAAATAATCGATGGGGCAGGTTACTGTTTGCCGTATCCGTCGCGGTGGTGGCTTATATTTTACAATATGTGTTTCAAGTTCGTGAGGCCATATTCTATGCGTTGTTTATAATATGTATGACAACGCCATTGATTGATTTTATTTTTAAAAACCACGCTTACAAATGGAGTAACGCATGACAAAAATTTTAACTGCCCTTTTAGGTCTAATGATTTTCTTCCCAACTCAAGCACAAGCCTTTTGCGGGTTTTATGTGGCGAAGGCCGATGCGTCATTATTTAACGAAGCTTCTAAAGTTGTGCTAGCGCGCCACGAAGATCGTACCGTGATGACCATGGCCAATGACTTCAAAGGCGATACGAAAGATTTTGCAATCGTTATTCCTGTGCCGACAACAATTAAGAAATCTCAAGTGAATATCGGCGATAGTAAAATTATCGATCATATTGATGCTTATACTGCGCCACGTTTGGTGGAATACCATGATAATGATCCGTGCCAACAAATGTACCGCCGTGATATGATGATGAAAAGCACGGCCGCACCGATGGCAATGGAAGACAGTGCAGGGGCAGCCTCTGCAAAAGCTTTGGGTGTGACAATCGAGGAAAGCTACACGGTTGGCGAATATGACATTCTTATCCTATCGGCCAAACAAAGTGATGGCCTTAATACTTGGTTGAACCAAGAAGGTTACAAAATGCCAAAAGGGGCAGATAAAGTTCTAAAGAGCTATATCAAACAAGACATGAAATTTTTTGTCGCCAAAGTGAACTTAAAGAAATTTGAAAAATCTGGTTACACTTACTTACGTCCGCTTCAGGTTGCTTATGAATCAAGTAAATTCATGTTGCCTGTACGTCTTGGAACATTAAATGCCAAAGGTCCTCAGGATTTGTTGTTGTTTACATTGACGAAAAATGGCCGTGTTGAGCCAACAAATTACCGTACAACTAAAATTCCAACAGGAAATGAAATTCCTTTATTCGTCGCCGATGAATTTGGAGAGTTTTACAAAGCGATGTTTGATACTGCCGTCAAAAAAGAAGGCATGAAAACAGTGATGCTTGAATATGCATGGGATATGGCATGGTGTGATCCGTGCGCCGCCGATCCAGTGCCGAAAAAAGATCTTAAGAAAATGGGTGCTTGGTGGGTAGGTCAAGGGTATGACAAGCCTGGTCAACCAGTCCCGATGCAAACGCGCCGCATCATGCCACCACAAGGTGGACCAACAAATGCGTTCGTGACACGTATGCACATTCGTTATACGGCAGATACATTCCCCGAAGATAT
>JALZUF010000238.1 GCA_023301785.1 Alphaproteobacteria bacterium
AGTTTGCATGCCCATGCGGCGTGCTTTTTTAAGGCCGTTAATAATGTTGGCGCTGTTGCCTGATGTGGATAGGCCAACGGCCAGATCGCCTGCATAACCGAGGGCGCGCACTTGGCGTTGGTAGATTTCATCAAAGCCGAAGTCATTGGCCGTCGCCGTCAGCGCGGAGCTGTCGAGGCTAAGCGCCATGGCGGCGATAGGTGGACGCTCATCTTTTAGTTTTACGGCCATTTCGGCGGCGATATGTTGGCTGTCTGCGGCGCTGCCGCCATTGCCAAAGAATAAGATTTTGTTACCGCTTTTGATAACGCCTTCGGCCATATCAACCATTTGTTTGATGACATCGAATTGAGACGAAAATGTTTTGGCGGCACATTTTGTGTGATCGGACGTGATCTTTGTCCAATATTCAAGATCATCATAGCCTTTTGTGCGTGTGTCTTTAAATTCAGGCTGTTTGGTTTCGAGGTCTACCATAATAAGAATACTCTTTTCTGTTTTTAACGTGAGGCGTTATAAAATAATTGTTCTTCGGTTAACTGAAAGCCAATTTTGATTTTGTATTCTGGTGTTGAACCGTCATCGTTCAAGGGAAGTTTTTGACGGATGGTTTCAACCAACTCAACTTTCTCTTGGTTTTTATCATAGGTAACAGAAGCGGCAAAAAGTTCTTTCGCTAGCTCTTCACCACCAGCATCTGTGACGGCCACGAAGTAAGGGTAAGCAAAGAACGGACGGTCATTTGCTTTACGTTTGGCTTTTGGCCCTAATTTACCGGCAAAAGTAAGCTCGATATTGACCTCTAAGAATTCACCAGCAACCTGACAGGCACTTTTGGTGTTCAGTAACTTTAGGTTTGAAACCTCAGTCCCTTTTGTTGGTTTTTCCATGTCGTAAAATTCAGACATATTGCTGAGCTGGGGGTCAACATCAATCGAAGGGCACGTGCCATCACTTATGATTGTGGGGGCAAGATTTTCTGTTGCAGTGCTTGCTTCTTTTTTTGTCGCGATATCAGTTTTGATATCGGTTACTTTGTTACTGACGCTACTGCCGAAGGAGCCGAAGTCTTTTTTGATCCCTTCAACGGTTTGGCAGGCGGTGAGTGAAAAGCAAGTTGCAACGAGGAGGAGTGTGTTTTTTGTCATCATGGGCATAGACTATGAGAGCGCATCAAAATTGACAAGATAAAAAGAGGATTAACATGGATTTTTCACCGCATATATTCTATAAACTTAGCCATGGGTAATACGTCAAAAGACAATATGAAAATTCTTCTCGCCAATCCACGTGGGTTTTGTGCGGGAGTTGATCGTGCGATTCAAATTGTTGAACGATCATTAGAGAAATATGGTGCGCCCGTTTATGTGCGTCATGAGATTGTTCATAATAAATATGTGGTCGAAAGTCTGAAGACCAAAGGTGCGATCTTTGTGGAAACGCTAGATCAAATTCCAAATGACGGACAGCCTGTTATTTTTAGTGCGCATGGCGTGCCAAAACGCGTGCCAAAAGAGGCCAAGCGTCGTGAGATGTTCTTTATTGATGCAACGTGCCCGTTGGTGAGTAAAGTACATAAAGAAGCGGAACGTCATCATGCGGCAGGTCGTCAGGTGGTCTTAATCGGTCATGCAGGTCACCCCGAAGTGGAAGGCACGATGGGGCAGTTGCCCGATGGTGCGGTGTTGCTGGTCGAAACGATTGCCGATGTTGAGGCCTTAAACGTTGAAGATGAAAGTAATTTAGCGTTTTGTACGCAGACAACGTTATCGGTTGATGATACGGCAGATATTGTTGCGGCGTTAAATGCGCGCTTTGATGATATTAAAGGGCCGCATCGTGAAGATATTTGTTATGCAACAACCAACCGCCAAGCCGCCGCCAAGGCCATCGCAGAAACGTGCGACGCGTTGATTGTGATTGGCGCGCCAAATTCATCGAACTCAAACCGTTTGGTTGAGGTGGGCGCAAACTATGGCTGTCCAAAAGCAATGTTGGTGCAACGCGCTAGTGACTTGGATTGGGCATGGTTGGAGGGCGTGAAGACGTTGGGGTTAACCGCCGGCGCATCTGCGCCAGAAGTTTTGGTTGAAGAAGTGATTGATGCGATTTCTGAAAAATATAATGTGAATGTTGAAACAACAAGCGTTACTGAAGAAAACGTCGTTTTTAATATTCCCAAAATTTTAAGAGAGGCGTCGTAATATGCCGATAACAAAATCTGATTTTGAAAGTGTTGAGAATAAAGTTATTACCCTGATGGGAATGTCTGGCGTAGGGAAGACTTATTTATCGTTGATGCTGGCGGAGCAGGGATGGCTTCATTATTCATGCGATCTTGAGATCGGTGTGAATTATTTACGGGATGACATTGAGACCGCGTTGGGTGAGAAGAATGTTATTACCGCCGCGGATTTATCACAGCTATCCCGTTATGTAGGCGAGCTGGGTCAGCATGATGGTGTGCGTGGTTTATCGTTGGCAGAATTTAAGACGCGTCAGAAAAAATATATTGAGGCAGAATGCAAGACGCTGGTTGATGTGCCAAAGATTGTGAAACAAGCGCTAGCGGATGGTCATCATCATATTGTGAATGATACAACGGGCAGTGTCTGTGAAATTGATGATCAGTCTTTGTTGGATGATGTCGACGAGAATTCATTGTTTGTTTATATCAAAGCCAGCCCAGAAGAAGAAAAAAAAGTTTTGCAACGCGCGCAAGCCTATCCCAAGCCAATGTATTTTTCGTCAGAGAAAATTGATACGTGGTTGGCGCAATATGCGAACGACCATAAATTTACCAACACAGATCAATTTGATGGTAAAGATTTTGCGCGTTGGGTGTTCCCAAAATTATTTGAAAATCGCCTGCCAAAATATCAAGCGATTGCGGATAAATACGGCGTGACTATTCCATCGGAAGCATTTCAAGGTATAAAGACATCTGATGAATTTTTAAATGTTATTAAGGAGCATTTACCTGATGAGTATTGATATTTTTACTGATGGAGCCTGTAGTGGTAATCCTGGCCCTGGGGGTTGGGGTGCGATTTTGTGTTGGAACGACCATGAAAAGGAATTAAGTGGCGGCGAGTTGGATACAACGAATAACCGTATGGAAATGATGGCGGTGATTGAAGCGCTGGCCGCGTTAAAGAGCCCATCAGAGGTTACGCTTTATACCGATAGCAAGTATGTTCAAAATGGAATCGAACAATGGATTGACGGTTGGAAGAAGAAGGGGTGGGTCACCACAACCAAGAAACCAATCAAGAATCAAGACCTTTGGGAGCGAATCGATATCCTGACTCAGATGCATAATTTGAAGATTGTTTGGGTTAAAGGGCATTCTGGGCATGAAATGAACGAGCGTGTGGATAAACTGGCTGTTTCAGCGATTCCAAAGACTTAGCGATTTCGTCCACATAGTTGTCCACAGGAAACTATGCTTACGTTAAGATTCTATTAATTATTTCAAAGCATTCTTAGGGCACGGCGGATTTGCGCCGCATCAAAGGCCTCAGGCATAATTGTTACACAAAGCGATTCTTTTAATGCCTTAGATCTTTTAAAAAGGAGACTTGAAACATGACATCTCAAACAACAACTGGCCCCCTAAAAAGTAACGATAACAAAACCAACATTATTTTGCCGCTCGCGCCGCAAGGTGAAAATATGCGAAGCGAGATGGAAATTTATGCACGCTTTATGCGTCACTTGCGACTTGTGCCAAACAGCCGCATGGAAATAAAAGTTTTATCCGCGATACAGTTTACGGCCGATATGTTGGATATGGGCGATGCATTGGTGGCAAAGATATTGGTTGATCTGGGTATGTTAGCACCGCGTAAATCATTCCCGATGGCTTATCTAGATTTTGTTGATAAAAGCCTTACGCGTAAAAAGTGGGATTTGGGCGCGCCAAGTGAGACGCTAACAGCCCTAAGAAAGCATTGGGATAACATTGGCGAAGACAAGTCCGCCGCCTTTAAATGTGATATTCAAATTGTGCATGAAACAACGCATATCGAAACGTAAGTTATTATTCGTTTAGATCCCATTGGTGACGACCAAGGGGGCTAAATTCTTTTTTAGGCGCATCCTCAGGGACTTGCATATTAGGAACTTCAGGTTGTTTATATTGTTTTTGGCGGTTTTTAAAATCTTCTTGTTTCTTTCTATATTCTAACTCTTTTTGAGTTAAAGAACGTCCTTCGGGATCTTGTTCTATTCCATTAAACATATTATCAAACCAGCTACCATCACTCTCGCCGCCATCCATTAGGCCACCGAAACTTCTTTTAAACTTGCTGGTATCAACAGCCGCAAAAGTATTATAAGCCTTGCCGCCACGTGTTTGCGCTTTGATCATTACTTCTTTCCAAACACTTGCCGGCGCAGAGCCACCTGTTAGTTTTTTCATCGGGCTGTTGTCATCATTACCGAACCAAACAGCACCTGTGTAACGATTGGTAAATCCAATAAACCATGCATCGCGATAATCTTGCGTTGTTCCAGTTTTACCAGCCGCAGGATAAGGAATGCGTGCGCGTGTTCCTGTACCGGCCTCAACAACGGAGCGCATCATGGAATTTATTTGTGCAACATCATTGGGCTCAATCACTCTGCGAATTGTACTGGGTGCTGTGCGCTCGTAGAGAACATTATCCTGTTTGTCTTTGATACGCTTAATGGAGTAAGGATCAACAGCACTACCGCCACGGGCGAGTGTTGTATAAGCCGTCACCATTTGTATCATCGGCACAGCGGAGCTTCCCAAAGCGGTACTGAGATTTGGTTCAAGATCAGCAGTGATACCAAGACGGCGCGCTGTATCAATAACTTCTGATGCGCCGACTTTACGCATTAAGCTGACGGCGACGGTGTTTAAGGATTTCGTTAAAGCTTTTTCTAAAGACACCCACCCATAATAAAGACCGCCAAAGTTTTTAGGGCGGTAACGACCAGAGGTCACTTTTTTATCTTCAATTTGGCTGTACATATTCATGCCACTTTCAATGGCAGTCAGGTAGACGAATGGTTTGAATGATGAGCCTGGTTGACGCAAGGCATCGGTAGCGCGGTTATATTCACTGGTGCTGTAATTACGGCCGCCCATCATGCTGATAACGGCGCCATCATTACGCATGAATAAACTGGCCGCTTGCTCAGCGTTGTGCTCAGGGCCATAACGAAGGATGGCTTTTGTGATGGCCTCTTCCATTTCGCGTTGTACGGCAACATCCAATGTGGTTTCAACGATAACGTCTTGGTCGATAGTGCCAATAAGGTCATCGAGTTGACTGATGATGTAATCGGTGAAGTAACGCACGCTGTTTCCGCTGGAGGGTTTACGGCGTGGTGTCGGTGGAATTTTTTTGTAAGCTTCTAATTCAGATTGCTCAATATACCCGGCATCGACCATGGATTGCATCACAACTTTTGTACGTTGCGCCGATAACTCTGGGTTTGAATTGGGGGAGTAACGAGAAGGGGCTTTAAGAAGGCCGGCAATAACCGCAGATTCCCGAAGGTTCAAACTTTTGGCGGGTTTCCCAAAGTACACATTGGCAGCAGCATCAAGTCCATAAGCACCACTACCGAGGTACACGCGGTTTAAATAGGCGCTTAAGATTTCGTCTTTTGTTAGTTCGCGTTCCAGTTGAAATGATAAAATCAATTCTTGGATTTTACGTTTTAATGTTCGGTCACGTGTCAGAAATAAGTTCTTGGCAAGTTGTTGGGTGATCGTTGATCCCCCTTGCACAAAACCGCCTTGTTTGACGTTTACAGCAACGGCGCGCGTGAAGCCGCGCAGATCCATCCCAAAGTGAGAATAAAAACGACGATCTTCCGTTGCCAAAATAGCATTGATGATATGAGGGGGCAGGTTTTTAACGTCAACAATTTCACCCTTAATGTCGCCATAGCGATCAACGATTTCACCGTTAGATGCTTTGATGGTGATGGTTGGGCGGCGTTCAAAAACCATAGCTTTTGTGATGTTTGGTAATTCGCGCGCGTACCAAAGAAGGATGGCACCAATAATAAGGGCGCACCATAGCGCCGCAACGAAGCCCCACTTTAAAGAAAAGCGAAAGGCTGAGCCCAAAAATTCTTTATTCAAAAAGCCTTTAGACGTCTTTTTCTTCTTAGACTTTTTAGCCGATTTTTTTGTGGTTTTAGGCGCCATTCGCATTCAAGATTCTATTAGATGTTATGATCTTGATAGTCATACGAAGGATAGACTTAAAAGTCTATGAGAAAGCGTAAGATATATCACAGATTTTATTGTTATGAAAACTTACGTGCAATCTAACCAATAACGGCGCATGGCGGGGAAGCAATCGGTTGCGGCAGTTTCGTCTTCAAACTTCGCGCCGCAGCTTTCGACGATTTTAATACCCGCATCATCTTCTGGGCTGATGGTAATCAGGGCTTTATCGATGCCGATGTAATTAATAATCGGAATCGCTTTTTTGAGGATTTTCTTACCGTAGCCAAGACCGCGCATAGAAGGGCGAACGTTAAAATGAACGTGCCCACCCCATTTTTCCAAATGCCAATTCAGGCGGTGGCGAATATCGACGGTGCCGATATATTTGCCGTCTTTAACCAGCCATATAATTGTTTCTGGCACGGGCTCAACCCAGTCTTGATAGGGTTGGTGTGGATAGCCTTTTTCAGTTTTAAGCTCTTTGATAAAGCCTTCAAAATCATTTTGTAGG
>JALZUF010000239.1 GCA_023301785.1 Alphaproteobacteria bacterium
TTCCTCTACTTCTTCCTCCTCATCGTCTTCATCAAGATCAATGTCTTCTACATCAACTTCTTCATCTTCATCGTCCTCTTCTTCGATCTCTTCTTCTTCACCCATACCTGCGAGTAAAGCTTCCATACCAGAACCTTCAAAGTTCGTAGCATCCATGATTAGTTCCTGAATAAAGTTGTTAGACTGTTTAGAAACTACTTTCTCTCCGTCTACTTCCTCAGTAACTTCTCGTTCACCTTCAATGAATAGTGAATCCCACATATCCATAGTAGGAGCATCGAACTGAAAGAATTGGTACTCACGGGCTGTAGGTTTAATCTTAGAAGTCATATCAACTAGTTCAACTTCACCGTCATCATCGGTTTCTTCTTTGAAAGGTCCACCAATAGCTTTAAGGTTAGCGTAAGTGCGATCCTTAACTTTGTTATGCTCAATAGTAACCTTGAACACATCAGACAGCATTTCACCCATGTTCTTTAGATCACGACCATAAGCCATGTCTTTAAACAATTTGTTAAAACGTGATTTAGGACTGTTACTAATTAGAAGGTTAGTAATACGTAGTAAGCGATAACTAGTTTCCTCTTTACCATCTTTCTCGAACGTATCTTTGTTCTTCTTACCGTATACTTCAAACGTAAGGTTACATTTAGGAGCAGGGTCTTTAGGCTTACCTTCATACTCACCCGGCTGATCGCCCAGTTCTACATAACCAATTAGTCTAGCGAACGCTACGCCCTTCTCAGGAATACGCGCACCAAAACCTTTTTTGGTTACTGAATGGTCAGCTACTTCACCTGCATTTTTTGCTTGTGCTAATAGTTTTTTATTTAATGACATTACTTCAATTTCTCCACTTTAACTTGTTTCTTGAATGCTTTTTCAGCAGCAGATTGCTCTACTACTGCTACGTTTGCTTCTAGTGCAATTACTTGTCTAGCTGCTGCTACAACGCTGTCTTTAGCTTTTTGGACTTCTTTGTCTCGTGCATTTAAGATACGTGTAATTTGTTTGTCCCCTAAGTCGCGGACAGTTTGGCTAACTGATAGATACACCATAGCCGTTAGTGTGTTTAATGACCCGAACAATCTACGGATTAAGTTCAGGAATAAGATATACGCATACATTATGTTCTCCTTTATGATACGTGTTTTAAGTCTAACATGTTCGCCCCAGCTTCTACGTCCACTGGAAACGGAACACTAATTTCTACTCCAAATTGTGCAAACCATTCTGGTACGGACTCCATGATACGTTTAATGTCCTTACAAACATCGTCTTTAACGTCAGGATGAGCGTCTGCCCAGATACAGTCATGCACGGTGTTACACAGTACTGCTTTACCACCATAGTTGTCATTGGAAACGAAGTGTCTCCAAAGTTTACCACAGATACCTTGAACTATCTCTCCACCTGTACCTTGAACTGGGTAGTTCTTGATCTCAGTAGGGGAAAAGTTCTCAGTGACTCCGCGTTTAGCTAACCACTCAGGCGCATCGTATGTCCTAAAGGAATACATACAACCTGTTGGTGCTTGCCAGTACCCGCGTTTAAAGGTTCTAAAACCCATTGTCGGATCGACAAATTTCTTACTACGCTCTATAGCTGACTGCTCTACAGATTCATTAAAGATTGTTACGCCCGGATATGTTTCTTCCTCGGCAATAATAAGGGCTTTAACGTCATCTACGTGCATACCAGTAGAAAGCGCAATTAACGAAGCACCTGCACCGTACGCACGCTGAAAAGAGAAGATTTTAGCTTGCGTTCTAATCTTCTTCCATTTTTTGTGATCTGGGTGGTCTTCGTTTTTAATTATTTTGACTAGTTCATTGTAAGTAATGTTGTACTTTTTTTGTAAAGCTACTCGCTTACAGTGAAAGTCTATCTTAGCGTTTAAATCGGCACACAGGTTCTTATCATTAGTAAGTACACCCTGAACAACTACTTCCAACTGGCTGTAGTCAGCTTCTATAGTATATCCATCATTGAAGCGCGATATAAAAAGTCGTTTAAGATTGCTTTTGTCTGCGCGGGGGATATTCTGTAGATTAGGGTCGCTTGAAGATAAGCGTGCTGTAACTGTTGCCACATTATTAAGTGAGTGGTGTATTCTGTCTTCACCGGGCACGACACAAGTGAGCATACCCTTCTTTTCGCCAGTCTTTGCATCGACCTTGACGAAATAAGTTCCGATCTCTTTAGAGAGTGCTTCGTACTCAGATAAAGCCTCAAGAAAAGGAATTCCCGTCCCAGCCAAAGCTTCCACAATTTCAGCTTTTGTCGAGTAGAGAGAGTTCCCAGCCCCGTCCTTTGTTTTTGTAGCCCAGTCTGCTTGTGGCAGAATATATCCGGGCAGCTCAAAGAAGAAATCTTGAAATTTGACTTTAAGTTCACCTTGAACCTCCACTTGTTTAGTTTTAGCTAATCCTGCCTTCTTACCACTCTTAAATGTCAGCATCCCTTTAGGGGCTGCACAGTCGTCATGGTCGTCTGGTGCTGGTACATCTGATACTTCACCATCTTCTTTAATGTAGAACTTCTGAGTAGCTTTTAACCGAGCTAGTTTACCTGTCTTAACATCAATGAATGTATCCTGTCGTTTGTACTTGATACAACCGCCAAATATGATACAGGATTTGTGTGTAGGCGAACCCCAGTTGAAGTCTAACCCTTCGGGCAGTTCAGGTAAGGACTCTTCTAGGAAAGCCTCTACTACTCTGTACTTAGCCCGTAGTTCTTTAAACTGTTTCTTGGCTTCATCTTTGTCAATTTGTAGACCGTTCCACTCCATCTCAACGAGAGCACATAAACCATCCATACGGGACTTTATTGCCTTCATCATACCTAGCTTCTTAGCGCGTTTGATTTGACCTAAGAATGCTTTCTCTGTATTCCCAATGTCTCCACCATTACGCTCTTCCTCTTCCGTACCTACTAGGTAGTCAATTAGGAGGTCTTTGTTAATATCGCTAGTCTGTACACCAGCTTCCCATAGAATTTTGACTTCATCAATCTTCTTAGTTCCACCATACTTTTCTGCGATCTGGTCTAATGAACAGTAATGATACTTAGGGTCTTGACCAGACAGCAGGTACTCTGCGTACTGACAGTCCCAAATAATACCACCACGTTTAAAGAATGCTATAAGGTCAGGGTTGTCCCACTGCCATAGCAAATCAAATTTTAGATTAAAACCTACAAGACAAGTTATGTCGTCTTCAATAGTTATGTAGTGCTTGCCCTGCTTCTCCCAGTACTCCCAGCTACATTTCAAATCTCCTTGGTTCTTCCAACCCGCAGCAACAATATAGTTGTCGGGATGCCAAGGGGAGGCTTTACGTTTCTTATAAATATGGGTTTGGGTTTCTAAGTCGTATACTTTGTATTTAAACTTCATCTACCCTCCTATGTGATAGTAAAGGACTACACAGACTATAATCAAATAGCCTATATACTCAGGTTTAAAAGGCGGTGTATCAAACGTCATAATAGTCTAATATCTCTTGGAGTGGACCTTCAAGGTGTCTCAACCAACCAAACGCGTGTTCTCTAGCAGTTTCATCGTCATATTGGCAATCATCCCAATTAGACTGTACCATACTCATAAAAGTATGGCACACATCCGCAGGTGGTCTGAACTCGTCATACAGTGTAGCTTCTAGCTTACTGCTAAAGGTCAACCCGTCTACTTTGTATGTCTCAGTCGTTACTGTTTTAATGCTCATAACTCGGGGTGTCCTTATCTGGTCGCCATCTAAAGAATCTAGCTTCCCTTAATGCAGAATAACTAGGGTCGATCATAAAGTGAATCTCTGCGATTAACACATGGTCTTGTAAAGCTGTAGGTGCTGACTGGTGCAACTCCCATAACTCTCGTCTCTCCTCATGTGTTAAACTACCAGAGCCAGCTCCAATAATCTGCCCATTATATTCTAGGTTTAGTCTACCTACTGCACGTAGTCCTTCGTCTTTTTGGAATGTCTCCCCAAGGAATGTAGACTCTTTATTTGCTGTAGCTTCTTCAAAGCCTACAACCCTTAAATCATAACTACCCAGTGGTTTATACTTCATCATACCCCACGAGCGTTTACCTACGCCATAACGACTGTGCTTACCTTCCAAGTTACGAATAACATAACCCTCGAACATGCTGGATTGCTCCATAAGTTTAGGCAAGGATTTAAAGTGCTGTTGTAGCTCCTCTAAGCTCCGTACAGTGCCTATTTTGGGTACGCACTGTACAATGTACCAATTTAGCGTTGAAGCCTTCATACGGGCTTCTGTGCGCTTAGAATCCATAGCCTTAATCAAATGTTCTTTACGTTGATTGTAAGGCACGTTTTCACGCCCCACTGTATAGCAATCGTACGCGTATAACATAATACGCTCATCTGGCTCTTGCTTACGGATAATACCACTAGCCTCTTTGAATGTAGGTACTCCCATAACACAAAGCTCACCAATAATATGGGTGTTTACTTCTGAGTCTGGGAAGTGTTTGTTCATCCAAGCTACGATATGACCTGTGCTTACTATAGGTTTACCCTGACGGGATTGGCATAACCACCCGTTAGGTGTTTTATAAAAGTCTGCGGCAACGCCATCTACCTTAATGGTAACTTCTGCTGGAAACTCCAGCTTGGTTGCATCGTATGACTTCGATAGCATTATTTCACTCATTTACTGAACCACCCATATTTGTTGTATAACCTCCTAATAACGTAGGAACGTATCAGGGATATAACTGTGAAGACAAGGCTAATCATTAACCCGTCTGAAATTGACACCATGTAACCGAATAACGGTAGTACTATAATGTTAGATATAAAGCCTATTATAATACCAATAGCTATGTTTGTCAAGCTCTCGGCAAGACTTCCTAATTTACTCTGCGTCATCATTGCGCCTTTCTTCATCCATTTCAAATTGACACTCTCTAAGAGCACCTGATATACCCTGATAGTTCAGGTCGTACTCTGCTGCTCTTTCTTCGATAACCTGCATTAGCTCCTTATGTAGAGCTACATGTGGGTCATCTGCGTCCTCACAAATCCTAATCGGACTTGGGCGGGATAGCTGTATGTGCTTCGACTGCATCGGGGAATTTTTCGAAGATTTCATCTACTCTCTCCTGTAAATCTGCTCTGAGTTTATCCATCTCTGCTTTAGGTGGACGATCATCTACCATCATGTCTTGAATCATAGCATCTCGTAAGACGAATAGCGAAGCAATCGCCTTAGTAATATGAGATAGTTTTGTATCGGGGTCTAGGTCTTCACCTTCCCACCACTGCATGATATGTCCAATAGAAGCGTCTACGTACACACTAGCTCTTACACCAGCTACACGGTAGTTATGTCTACCGTACTTACGCGCACCCTCTAGCATAGCTACACCGACTTCTGCCAGTACAGTCCAAGAGACAGTGCTGAATATGCGCCACTTCTTAGTACCCACTGCATCTTTAGGGTTTGTGTCTTTTCCAACTGGACTAACTAGTTGGAATCTACTTGCTGTGTGACTGTAGTCTGAGTTTTGTTCCTCAAACTTTAGATACCCACCATCTAACTTAACTGTAAGTACAGGGTACTTAGAGGGTGGAAAATTATGACACGCCCACTCTGAATCTTCTATCTGTACTACTTTGTCTCCATCCTGAAACATTATGCTCTCCACTTTCCATTTTTCATTGTAATAATTGTTCTCTTACCATTAGGGTATGTAACGATATGGCTGTGACTCCAAGAACTAGGTCCTCGGTTGTAATCCATGTCCATCTTACAAGAAATCCCTGCTACATAAATACCATCAATAATTGCCGCACTGTGTGTGTGACCTACGTTACATTTACGACCAAGGTTACGTAAGGAGTTAGGGTTTCCTCTTGCTCCGTTAGGTCCTCGGTGTCCGTGCATACCACACTCAATACCGTTTTGACCACAGATAACATAACTGTCATCCTCATCCAAAAACTCAGTATACTCTAGGTCGAAATGCTTACGAACCGCGTGTTCAAATATGTGAAATCTGGGGTTTCCCTTACGTATTTCCTCAAACAATTTTCCATTAAATTTATGAAAGTACTCTGCGTTCTCTGGGTCAGTTCTAATATCCGCCTCTGCTAACCAACGTCTAAATGCTTGGTCGTGGTTGCTTTCTACAACAACAGTCTTACACCAAGTTCGTTCTAGTTCAATAAGGGCTAGTGCTGAATCCTTCATACCATCTTCTACACTACCTGTCTCTGTGTGGTAACGCTCTGCTAGGAAATGAGGGTTCTTTAGATTATGGTGGTTACGTGCTTTAAAATCTGTCAAATCGTGAATGAACTGGTGCTGTGGTTCTAGTACGTCTAGCATACTGTCATCTGCTTCCCATGCGTTGTGCGCTACATCTGCATCAAGCATCTCTGCATGAATGTCTCCCCAGTTAATAGCTTCAACACGTTGTCCTTCAACAACTTGACCACCTGTATAGTAGGTGTTAAGGTCATAAAAGTCTCCGTTAGTATCCGCAACTAATTGTCTTGCAAAGTCTGTACCTTCATCGTCAATCTCTACTAGTAAAGCACCAAATACGTGGTGAAACTCTGCTTTCTGACCTGCTTTACGTTGGATATAGTTACGTTGCGTGCACGCCCCTGTAGTGTATAGCATCTTGCCCGGCTGTCCTTTCAGGACGGGTACAGATTTAAGCTGCACCTTTGCATGAGGTATAATGCTACTAGCTGTGCGGGTATAACTGTCTAAGCTTCCCATAGGGTTAGCTGCTGTAGGGAGAATATCCAACTCACCACACCACACCATACCATTAAGGCTCTCTTCTAAAGTCATACTTTCGTCTACTACATACGGAGCGATACGATCATCGAACCATAGGTCATCTTTATCTTTTGTACTGTTCTGAAAGCCTGATTTATTATAGCGGAATTTACCCACTACTAACTGTGCATCATTATGCTGACAGTAACTTAACAAGTTCTCCCAAAAGGCTTCATGCACAAACGTATTATTTTGCGCGGAGGTAAATACGAACTTGCGCCCTCCAAGACTACCCCGTCTTTTATCTGGCGCATCAATAGTACCTCCAGCGACAGGTCTAGGGTCTTCATCAACTTCTTCACTTGTTTCATCGTCCGTTTGGGCGTTTGCGTAGTCAAGATTACCCTTGACCCACTTAGCGCGGCGGCGATAGAAAGTCGCAATGCTGAGTCGCTCTTCCCCGTTCGCTGCCAGTAATTCATTGAACTCATAAAAGTCTCCTTGGGCTGTTTCGAACAGCTCTATAAATAGCTCTTTGCTAGGTCCTACTAAATCCATTATAATACATCTCTCATTGTTAATCCATGCTCTGCCATGTCTCCATGATAGTGCTCATATTCTACTTCATAGTCATATTGGGTTACTACCTCATCTTCCTCATCTAATCCATAGATGATAGCCGTGTCTTCCCATACTTCACCGTTCTGTGGGGAGCAATCGTCTGTTACCCCATCTTCCCACGCTAAGTCTGCTGCGTGCTCTGCTTCGGCTGCTGTTTCATATTCGTTGTTAGACATATTACCTAACAAATCAAATTCATAGTATGCTACTTTACTCATTCTGCTTCTACCTCTTCTCCGTCCACATAACCCATATCAATATAACGGGCGCGGTCACGGTCAAATGTGACTTCCTCTTGAAGTCGTTGTGATTTAACTCTACGTAATTTGTTCTTAGGTAAGGACAACCAACGCTTACTTGCTAACAGGGGTTCACGCTCCATAGAGCCAATCATTAACTGAAACTCACATGCACCTTGTTTACCTGTTTTACTGTCTTTAAGATTAGACAATCCGGGGAATTGCATATTAGACCCTTCCTCAGAAATCTGTGACGTGGCTAAAGCAATAGCATCGTACTTGACCGCCTTTTCTCTAGCCCACTGGTACAGACGTTCTAGTCTCAAGTCCATACGTTGTGCATCTCCGAAGCCTGATATATTATCTATCATATCGTAAACTATTAAGCCCGGTGTAGTATGCTGAATGATACCCTCTACCTGTCCTATGTTAGCTCCGTGAATGTCCATTACCCGTATACGACCTTCACCACCCACAGCTTCAAAGTACGCGTCATACAGTGTACCCTCTTCTTTCATGGCTATAAGCTCAGTCATAGTTATGTTAAGGGCAGCTTGCATCAAGCGTGGTCTAATTGCATAACCGGGTCCTTCATTATTTAACCATAGTATAGGTCTACCTTCGGGCAGTTGTTTAGCCATATACGTGAGTTCTGAACATAAAAAGCTAGTCTTACCTTGGTCTGGTCTAGCAGCAATGATACCAAAATCACCACCTCTTAAACCGCGCATAGCAGAGCTGAGTGAATCTAATCTCCACTGAACTCCGCTGTCATTACCCATGTCGTCAATCAACTCGTCAATGTTCTCTGATACCTCTGGTAGAGCAGATATACCCACATCTGTTTTGTAGGAATCTAGCACAGTAGACAACTTACCTATAAGGTCAGTCTCTTCACCGTCAGCATAGCGTTCTGTAATCATACGTGTTTCGTGCATTAGGTTATTTTCTAGTACACTTTCTAATATAGCTGCTCTGTCTTCCTGATTAGGGTAGTTCTTACCCATAGTCTTAATAACATTTTTGTAAGTTTTCTGCTCTTCTTTGTCCATGTCGGGAACTACGTTACGAAGAAAGAATGGTATAAATAGGTTGAAATCTATTTGACCGTGGTTAGGGTGTTTATCGTAGTATCTGCCTACACCCTTAAAAAGAACTTTTGTTTTCTTGTCTAAGGTATCTACATTTACTGCACCCTCAATCCGATTGTAATCGGTACGTGTCCTGCACGTTCGTAATAATTGAATGTCAAGCATTGTATTCCTTTTCTGCGTTTATAGTCATGCTGAATTTCTGGTTGTTATCTATAGCATCTGCTACGTACTGCATACCGTACTGGACAGTGGTGTTCCACACTACCTGCCAGTCAGCACCATACACACTCGCTTCTTCTAAACCATCAATAATGACTGCGCCTTTATAACTCATTTAGATCACCTCCACAAAAGCAAGACACAGCAATAGGAGCTTCTCCCTTGCAACCATCCCACCAATCGTCAGCGGCTTGTTGTATCTCTGGTGTTAATTTACGTCCGCATTCATCCTTACAATCAGGAGAAACACAGAATGTTGTATCTCTATAGCATATCATCGTTTACCTCTCATACTATTCCAAAACGCTTGCGTGGAAGTCTTAAAAGCTGTCTTATGTGAAGCTCCGTAAGCTCTACTCAAGTAGTTCACTTGGCACATCGTTGAGAAGGATTGTAGAAATCTCTTCATTATTATATTCCTTTGGGTCTAATTTTGTACGTATGACACGAACTACACCACCCTGCATCATCAAGGCTTTACATGCTTTTCTCGCACCGCGCACACCAGCTTCATCACCATCATACCAGACAGCAAAGTTGCTATAATTTTCTAATAACTGAGTAGCCATGCGGTCACTCAGACTTGTACCTAATGTACTAACACAGTCGTTTAATCTACCTACGCGGACAGTACTAAGAATATCCTCTGTAATAACAAGCTCGTCAGTAATTCTATCCAGTTGTACCTCTGGGTCGTGCCAGAACATACAGTTTGAACTACCCTTCTTGTTAAGATACTTAGGTTTCATAGCGTCCCACACGGAACGACTCTGTACTGCTGTAAGCTCACCGTCTTCATAGACAGGTAAAACAACTCTATTCATACACTCCGACCAACCAAACCCATAGTGTTCTATGAGTGCCGACCCCACTCCACCTTTAAGCAACCAAACCCTACCGTAGTCTGGTATGTCTGTGTCAAAGTCATAAGGTAATTCAAGCTCACCTTGGGTAGCCATATATTCATTTAATTCTTTCCTGTGTTTAATCATATCCTTTAAGGAACGAGTACCATGAGACACGAACTTACGTGACCCATCCCCACACCTAAAACAATATGTACTATAGCCCTTTTCAGTATGGCTGATAACTTGCGAAACGTCCTTCCGACAACAGTTTATTCGTTTTGTTCTCCCGCAAGGCAATGTCCTCGCTATCTTCTCCCATTCCTGCATGATTAAGCTCCATAAATCTGTCCGTTGCTGTTAAGGGGTCTAAGCTCCCCATGTCACTATGCTCTGCGAAGAGAGCATGTTCTTGTTCTTGTAGTTGCTCAAGTGATAGTAGGTTCATTTGCTCTTGTGCCAAGCTCTAATAACGTACCAGTGTCAAGAGCTATGCCTTCCTTGTAAATTGTGAATATGGTAGCACCATCCCCACGAACGCCAGTCTCTTTCCAAAACTGCTCGTCCGTGTTGAGGTTATAATGCTCTATGATACGTCTATGGATTGCTGCCATTTTCTAGCTCTTCTAAACGCTTGACTTCAATAATCTGTCGGCATTGGCGGTTAGTAAGACCGTTGTATACATCCTTACGTTGCACACCTCCAGCCATGATAGGCATAATCATAGGTTGTGCCTCGTCTGTTGTCATGTCGCCAGCTCCAACACGTAATCCTAAATGGCGTACCATTGCGTTACGTCTTGATTGCTTCATAGGTGTACCGTCTTGCTTACCTCGTCTAATGTTAGAGGTAGGCATAATGTATCCATGATACTTATCTAGCTCTAGGCTGTCTAAGTCGATACCTTTACGTCCTTTACGTCTAGCTAGTATTAGTGCTCTACGGTTAGGGTCTTTTTGATTAAGTTTAAAGCTCATTATCTTACGCCTCCTCGCGCTAGGTTTGTATAGAATTTAAGTTTGATATACGGGCAGTTCTTTGTGAACGTGTCATCGGGTAGAACGTGCCACCATCTATGTTTAGGGAATACACTATGTAAGTTAAATCCCCGTGATTTGGCTGCGGCTTTGAACGCGTTTCTCTGGCAAGCACTGCGCTTGAAACGTCTTGAAAGTCGAAACCAGTTGTTAAGTGTAAGCTTCTTCTGTAAATAGAAGTAGTCTTTTAGCCTAGCTCTTATGTCCAGCGCACCTATAAATGCTAGAGGCGCGGCAAACAATGTAACCTTAGTCAGTAGGAGCATAGCTAATGTGAATAATAACGGTAAGAATACCACAAGAGCTATGTATTTCATACTGCGTCTGCCAAAGCCTGTTGCATCTGGGTCAGCTCTTTAGGCTTGGCACTCTTGTACCGTGTAATAAGCCCTTGGTTGTCTTCAATGCTCTGTTTCTTAACATTCAAGTTGTCATTCAACTTAACTAGAATACCAGCTTTGTACTTTTCAGTGCGACTAGCGTTACCTTTTACTGTGCGCTGTAGTGCGCCTTTAATTTCTTTCTTAACATCAATCTTTGGTTTTGTCATGTAATCCTCCTTTTTTGGATATAGTTATATAGTTGACTAGGCGTTTGAATCCACCTATTTCTTATACCTACTACACGCTTTACGAATTCAACGCAAGTAAATAATCCCATTGGTACGTCTTCATTGGTCTTAAAGGTAGGTATAGACACCTCCTGTATGCCCGTATAAAGCCCGTACAGACGTTTTTCTACGTCATCCGTACTTTCACAACCTTGAATGAATACATCGACCCCAGCACCCCTAGAATTGAGCACAATGTAGTTATGTTCGGTCATCAAGACTATAGATACATGGTGGAACTGAGCTTTAAGTAGAACTCGCCACCAGCGGTCAGTCTCTTCGTATACTAAGAATGCTTTCATTACACCTCCATAAAGGACACGCACATAAAGCGGTCATCTGGTCTATTGTGTTTCAGTATCTCTAATGTGTCTTTACACACGTCCATAGAGTCATAACCGTACAAACTAAGTAAGGGTATGAATTGGTCTGTTATTAGATAAACTATTGTTTCCATGTAATCCTCCTTTGTTGTGGAGAGGAGTGGTAGGGTTTGAACCTACATCCGACTGTATAGGGCTAACTACCCATTGACAGTTGAACTACCAGTGTTAGCGTCTACACTCCTCATAAAAGAACACAGGAGGAGGATATTCCTGTGTTCATTTATAGGGAGTCAAGAGCAGGGAGTGTCTGTGACGTTATCCTCCCTGCTCTATGTACCACCACCTGCGTACCGTCACGCGCTCAAGTGGTATAAAGATAATGCTCTATCCATAACTGACTTTGAACGGGTAGTCAATCAAACCACATGTCTTGCACGATACGCAACAGGGTTGCAACTGTTTCTACTGACAGTGCTTGATTGTTGCCTGACTCCTGACCGTGCGGCATTGAAGTCAAAACTGGTGTTGTGCCTATGTCTAAACAGCACTCTAATTCGTTCTCTATGTGTTGCATACGCTGAGAAGTTACTAGTCTCCTTAGCAAACCACGCGGATTTAAGCTCCCGCTTGAGCATATCCTTAACTGTTACCATGCTCTTTACGTACCTTAATATACTCGTCTTCGAATACAGCATACACTAGCATATCCGCGTCTTCTGGGTTGTTTGTTAGCTTTTCAAAGTAATCTTGCACATCTTCAAAGGCTGGGCTTATCTCGCCTGTCTGCTCACGATAGAACGCGGTCATACACTCAAGTATTAAAGGTTGTAACGCCTGTTGTTCAAAGTACTGGTGAATAGCCTCGCATAGCTCAGTGTCTCCAGCGTCTTCTGCATAGCCTAAGCTGTGCTCTAGTATTTCATCTAATTCCATTAAGATTCTCCCTGTAGTGCTACGAACTCATCATAGCTGATTTCCTGTACATCTTCAACAACTGTTTCAATAGAGTCGCGGCGTACATGAGTGTTTAGGTCTAGTAAGTCGTAAACCTCTTCTTCTTCATAACATGAGACTGCGTATGTATCAGCTACAACAACACTCTCGACTACTTTGTAGTATTTAACCATTACTCTACCCTCTATAGTCATTCAATAGGTCTTTGATACCATCAATAGTATCCTCTACCTTGGTTGTCCATGTTAATCCATGCTCATCATCATAGCTCAGATGATACATAAACACCTGCTCACCATTTACCATATATGAGCGTTGCATGTCGTATAGCGTCCAATAGTCGTCACCTACTGCGTATATACCTAATTCTAGTTGATTCTCTTCCATAACTATTCCTCCTTATGTTCGTGTACACTCTGTATCATAGTACACTTGGTTACTTTGTGCTCTGTGTAGAATGTCTCTGTATCCATAAAGCCTACCACACCGTCCTCGGTTGTCAAGCATTTAGCAGTCCATAGTCCTACTTTAACATAATCACAACCTGCCTCGTCATAGAACAAGTCGCCTATATTCAATTCATCAAATGTCATGTTATACCTCCTGAACCCAAGCATCACGTAAATGTGTAGCTTTGTAGTCCCTTGCGTGTTGTTCAGCTATTCGCTTTGTTTTCCATTCACTGCGTCCCTTATGCTCTAACATACCATATTTGGGTACGTCTCTCCCATCATGTGACTTGTAAGTCTCTCCAGTGTCGACCACTACCTCGTATAAAGTACTCATTACACGCCCTCCTCTATGTATACAGTCCGTTCTAGTTCTGTGTCGTAATAAGTTCTGTCCATGTTGTCAAGTGTTTTGTTCACACCGTACACCAGTGACATACCTACTAACATTGCCATTGTTAATAATACCAGTCCTACTACTACCTTATCCATGATACACCAACCCGTCTTCTGTAAACTCATACTCATTAGCGTTAATATGGTCTATAGCGTATTCATCTCCACACTGATAGTCAATATCCTCGTTAAAGTCCTTCACCCACTCGTCAAGACATAATTGTAGTGTCTCAATACGGTCAGCAGGTTGTTCTAACTTGCGTAGGTGGTATAACAGTGTTTCATCACCACAGTATCCAGTGAAAGGGCAGTCTTCACCCTCATATTTGTTAATGGTCGCGTCTTGCCCATAGTCAAGATATTCAATGTTCGTGTTAATAGTAACGCCATGCGTCCCGTATTCCCAATGGCATAGCTCAATACCGAATTCATCACAGAATCGTTTTAAGCTCTCTATCCATTCATCACCCCAATGTATTTCTTGTCCATCTCTATACCAGTCAAGAGCGCATTCTTTACCCTGCTCGTCCAGTTCGTCAAATGTCAATATGTTAATTGTCTCAGTACGCATAGTCTTATCCTCCTGCTATGTATTAGTTTAAGTCTTCTACTGTAATTGTACCATCTTTGATACCTGCTACCCACTCAGCCTTATTCATATTCGTGAATTGGCGCAAGTACTTTGAAGTGGTCACACTGTAGTCCATAGCACCTGTATCAAATACTAGTCCCTTTGGTGTGTACTTCGCAATGGTAGTGCGGTATGATTGAAATATAGTCTCGTCACCTGTTTCGATGATGAATTGGTTAGCTACCTCGTTACCTGAACGATTGCTAGTCATGTTTCTTACTGTAGTCATAATATAATCCTCTCTTATATTGTTTAGTTAGTATAGACCACCCATGTACGAGTTGTCAAGTTAAATCTTTCATAGCCCATTGTCTTACGTACTATTGTTACGACTGCGCTAAATACAAGCCCTGCTACGATAGCCACGCTCATGCCTGTTAATGTACCAGCCATCAATATACAAAACATGGCTGTTGCTGTCAAGTCTGCTAATACTGGATAGCCTACTATTCGTTTAAGGTTAATTCTACAGCACACCACTATAAATGCAGTTGCTACTAGAAAGCCCATAAATAAAATACCTATAACACTCATAATTTCCTCCTTGGTTATACTACTTATATGATTATACGTGGACTGTAGCGGCTTGCTCTTATCCTGTTGCTACCAGTTAAACGTCTTTCGATACTGCGAGATAGCTTGTCTCATATATCCGTCCGGCTATTAACTTTACCTACATGGCGGTTCATTCCCTTCGAACCACGTATAATCATATAAATGGTATACATACCAAATGATTATAATTAAATGGATTGTCTAATTGCCTAGCGACCGCCCCATTCCCTTGCATATACCCCAAGTCAGGTTAATTCTTATATTAGTATATCTAAGCTTTATTTGTTTGTCAATACTTAGTTTAAACTTATTTGATTAAAGAGTCTGACTAGTCTTATCAGTGACACTCATTCGGTGTTTGTTTGACTGTAATGTCTATTCGTTTAATCAGTGTTTAAAGTATCTCATATTAAATAAAGAATGTCAACACTTAAATTAAAAAGATTAGGTTGGTTATTATTTACCGTGTGTTCCTTATCTTGTAATTACATTATGCCATGATGAATAACTAAAGTCAACAACTAAATTAAATAAAATAGATAGATATTAAAAACCGCCCGTGTGCCACCCTTTTTTACTAGTGTTTTAAAGGCTTAGATACAGAATAGCGTATATGTGTACCGTATAGATATAATACAGTATATACCCAGTATAGATATAAGGAGTAATGAACAGTATATAATACAGTATAGATGATGAGTATATAAGACAGAATGATAAAGATAGATACCCCGCTAGGTGTACAGTGAATACACAGTATATATACTATGAATAAGAACAGACCATACACCCCCTTAATACCTCGTATCAAATGAGTAGTATAATTGTATAGGAATCACGGCACACGCGTATAAATAAATAAGACAGGGCAAAGGGGGAAAGAAAAGTGGGGTTTTGGTTAATTACCCTCTTACAAATCTACATCATTTTTACAGAATCACTCCATCTATATTTTTTTTAATTGGCACAGGCACTAGGAATCGAACCCAGATTAACGGGTTTGGAATCCGCTACTCTACCATTGAGTTATACCTGTATAATTAGAACGGCTCTATTTGCCCCATAGAAGCACGTAGAACGCAATAAACCCCACTCAGGCACACATAGTACCTAAGCGGGGCTAAAACGTCTGTACGAGCCTTATACTCGCTCTATGTGCATATACCCAGCTAGGCAGTACACATAGTAATTGGTTGTGATAGCAGTTGGTGCTTCTACACCGAAACCTATCACGTTGCCAGCAGGAACTACAGGAGAACTTGAAAGGTCTACATCTGTATTCTGCATGACGGTACTTAAATAGTTACGCGGTGCTATAGCAGTTGCACCTGTTCCGGTACACTCCCTAAGAACGTCCTCGTGCGTAACAGTATTAGACCCTGCGGTCTTGGTTAGGCTAGTAATACGCCATCCCCATGCTAGGGCGGCAGCGTTACTGTTGTAATGCCATGCGAATAAACGCTTAACGCGCACATCAAAGGGGAAACATAGTCCACCCGCTGCGCGGTTTACGTTAGCACCCACATTACCCAGATCGGCAGTCATAGTTTGATCTATAATACCATCTGCTTGCCACCCATTAAACTCGTTAGGGTCTAGTAAGTAACGTGATCCAAGAGAGTGAACCCACTCGTTAGGTCCTACTGCACCCGGCACACCTTGTATACCCGGTTGCCCAACATCTCCCGGCTGTCCTTCCGAGCCGCGCATAGCAGCCCAGAAGTCAGTCATCTCGCCAGTGTTTCCATCTGCCAACCATAATTCGTACGCGGATTTACCGCTGGTATTTCCAAATTCTATTACCATGTAGTCTCCTTATGTGTCAGTTACTACGATCTGTGCACGATGCAGGGTTACTGAACCGTTTACCGAACCCAGCGTAGTATTGGCTTGTGGTATTAACCGCCCTCGAATATACGTTGAAGATGGTACTAGCATCTTAGGAGTACGTAGGACTAGGTTTCTACCTTTTTCTAAACACCACGCACGGTAAGCATTTACCGGAATGTGCGTAGTCTCATTGTGCCTATCAAAACCGTTAGATAAGAACCCAAGGTTAGTGCGTAACTGTATAATCAAACCGCGTAGGTTTGCGTTGTTAGTCCGTACTAAGTCTTCTGGGAACGAAATCTCAGCTTCATAATAAGCATATTTATTAGCGTAGTTAGTATTGGTCTGCTGTAGGCTTTCAGGACCTACCTCAGTACCAGTGCCTTGCGCCTCGTCTATAACAAGAGTCTCATTTACTATAACAGTAGATAAAACATTGTCAGCAGAAGAGCGGAAGTTGCGTGCACCCACTAAACCTACTAGAGCTTCATAAAGTGCAGCACCCATGTAGAATGCGCCAAGCATGTTAGGATGCAAACCATCGTACGTAACGTCTGCGATATTATCTATCCAATCTTGCCTAAAGTCTGCAAATACGACATTAGGGTAATTACGTAGGAAGTTATCTACCTCCACTTCTTTGACTCTCTCGTCTATAATCTCTTGTGCTGTAAAGCCACGACTTATGTAGTCAGAATCCGGTCTTGGAGTACAGGATAAAGCTATAATCTTTTTACCTTCCGCTTGGATAGCTTTGAACATTGCAGTAATGTTATCAATGCTCCATGCAGAGGTGCGTTTAGCAGATCGGTCATTGGCACAACCTAAGAAGAATACAAAATCTCCATCAGAACTAGTAACATCAGTAATACGCGCAAGCATCTCTGCTGTGTCGTCACTACTGACCCCAAAGTTATTAGCGTCACTGAATTCGAATCGGTGTCCTAGCATAGCCTGTAAAGCAGTGAAGTAACCTAGAGACTCAAATACATTAACAGCAGAGTTTTGATTGGTCATACTGTCTCCCAAAAGATCAGCTATCAGCTTCTCTCGTGTAAGACCGGGTAAATGACCGTGTATCATTAACTGTTTATGTACCCTCTTTGCGATCTCATTATGACCTTTAGCATTCCAGTGTACTTCATCGGGTGTTACACCATCGAATTGCACTGAGTGTATGTGGTCTGCATAATTTAGATCGTCTGTTCGGATATAATGCACGTTAGGCATACTTATATTCTTTGTAGCTTCTCGTATATTAAACCAACGCGGGTAGTTGCTTGCAAATAAAGTAGGCGGTGTAGGACCTAACCCGATAACAAACACAGGTAAGTTAGGCTGGTTACGCGCAGTACGGAACTCCGTGATCCATGTCTCTAAAATACCCAGTATAGTGTCACCGTTTGCATTAGCAAAGGTTGTATCCTTACCTAATAGGTGTAGAGTTACAAAACTTAGCTTTGCAGCAGTCTTCAACTCAGCAGCATCCAGTAAAGAATGTATCTGAGTTTTAGTTTCCTCGCTTGTCCACCCAGAGTTTATGTTATTTAGAGCTGTAGCGGACTGCCCAGCAGTAACTACACATACTCTATTGCTAACACTCTCTCTGAGTAGCTCTGGTAGGATATTATTCTTGTTATATCGCCCAGCTTCGTTCAGTCTACCATAAGTATTGACCGATTGCTGGTTTAATGGGGTACTAATATCTTGAATAGTGTCGTTATGCTTGTATACACGACTAAATTGGTCGTTTACAAGTTCAAACTCCTCACCAGCGGTATTTAGGGCAGTACCACCACCCACAGGACCGTTAGAACCACCAATATCCGCATATAGCGTGTATCCAGTAGTTATCTTTGGAGTTTCATCCCTATATGGATGATCGTAAGGTAACGGCATATTATATCCCCCATTTCGTCATTAAGTATCCTTCTAGTCGTAGTCTGTCAGCGTCACTCAAGCGGGTGGTCACAATAACCTCCGCCATGTACCCGTGATACTTGTTACTACCACCACCACGACACATAAGCATAAATCGGTTAAATGCAGCAGAAGGACCAGCCATAGGTTCTAGGCTGTCTATAACCGCACCGTCTTTACGCATAAACGCGTTGGTAGCATCTAGTGAATAACCTAATAAGTAAGGTGTACCAGACGGGAACTCCTCTGCTCCATTAGTGAACCAGTAGTTAGTACCACTTCTAGGACCTAACGGTCCACCGTTACGCCAACTACCAGAAATAATATCACCACCAAAGGTAGCCCGTAGACCAACCTGTGCTTCTGTATTCTGACCAGCGATAGTTTGGTAGACAACATGAATTTCAAAGTTCTCAGAATCTAATCCGGGTATAGAACCTGTTTGATTCCCCACTGGGTCTAATACAGACTCAGCCGCATTACCTAGACCCGTAATAACATTCAGACCGTTCAAGGTTTGAGAACCCGTAATAGGTTGACTAGCTGCTATCGTACTAAGAAGGTGATGACCGTTACCAGACTTATCTGACCATTGTGATACACGTCCTGTGGCGACAGCTTCTAAAATAGTAGCAGCATCCGCAGCGTCATACCATGCAGTAAGGGGTAAATTTAAGGGAGTCCATAAAGTCTCTGACGCTGTAGTCAGCAGACCGTTATTTAGGAATTTAGGGAAGTAGAGGTCCATATTAACCCTCCATTACTGTGACTACAGAAGTTCCTGAATCTGTTACAGCGTTTAATTCGTTTACTGGTGCGATATTACCGAAGTGCATACCTTTACCACTCTCTAGGAGAACGTACGCGGCAGCATCATCAAAATAGAACTTAATATCCTCACCACCTTGGTTGAACAGAATCATAGACTCGCGTTCCTCGTTGTAAGCAGCAAGCTCAGTTTCGGAAGTACCTACTGTAACCGTTACACTTGTAAAATTACTTGAATTTGGCATTTTAGTTTTCCTTTGTTAGAATTAGAAAAAGGATGACCAGATTGCTCCGATCATCCCTTGTATTATTTAGGCAGGTGTTACTGTAGACTCACGTCCAAAGATAACCCATGTACCAGCATCAGTGCGTAGTGCAAGGTTAAGATCACCAGAACCATTGTCCTGAATGTACATACGACCAGCTACAGCAGATACGCCAGCTTGTCCGTTTGCAGAAGTAGGTAGGTTCTTGTTGATTGGGTGTGTAGCATCTGCCATGTCAGCAGCAGCGATTACAGTCAATGCACCTAGTTTAGTTGTGTCAGCCATTTTAAATATTCCTTATTCGTTATATGTTGGTTTAGTTTTTGGTTTGGGTACGCCTATTGTTTTAGTGTCCGTACCTTGAAATTTATCGAAGCTTCTCATACCACCGATACCTAGCATAGCTAGTACCAATGTCATCAGCTCACTTGTATCCAGTGTCGGTATTAGTCCGTCATATCCTGAGATAGCAGCTACCCATGTCACGATAGGGTGGAGCAAGAATGTCCAACCTAGCGATACGCCACCTACCCACCCAATAAAGGGTCGCCAGCCAGCCACAAAGATATTTGCGTGTGTCGCTTCGATTTTGTTTAGTTCTACTTGAGACATGCGCTCTTCCGCTTCAATACGGACAAGTTCTAATGTCAATTTCTGTTTAGCCTCAGCTCTTGCTTGAGGGTCAGGAATCATACCTAGAATCTTATCTAAGAAGGGTAGGAACGCAGTCACTAGAGCAGGTAATGCCATAGTAGCCTCCTATTTATAGGTGAGCATAGTAACAGAAAGAAGTCGGTTCATCCAACCCTCTCCAAATACTCTCCAGTTGCGATTACGTAGGTAACGTAAAAAGCGATTCATAGCGAACCTATGTACAGCTCGTTCAGGGTCAACGCTTGCAGCAGCAGCTAAGGTCTTTGGACCAATAGCCCCGTCAGCGCGAACCGATAGTGAAGTCTGTAGTGCTTTCGTTGCGTAACCTACGCCTTGATTGACAGCACAATCAAATGCCATCAGACGTAGTTCACTTGGTAGATCGTCACAGTGCAGTGCATCCCAATAATCTTTCTTGTAGATTTTTGCAGCGTCTTGCTTCTGTATATGACGAATTCCGTCAGCACCCAAATGGGGATAAGCACGTAGGCTTATTCCATAGTTAGTGATTCCACCGGGGTCTTTGGGATGATCTACCAAGCCGCCCTCAAATTTAAAAATATGTGTTACAGCTTGGTGAAAATCCATTATTTAGTGACCTTTCTAGTAGTACGCTTTTTCTTACCTGTTTTCTTGTTCTTAGTAGTAACTACTTTATCGACAAGCTCAACAGCCTCTCCTGCGTCCATAGAAGCCTCTAGGATGCGGTCTGAGCGTTTACGCAGTACTCTAGTACCATTTTCTACGTTCTGCTCTGCTCGTGCTCCTACGTGCGCTCTAAGCACCTCGTAAGTTCCATCAAGTAAAGCTAAGTTGTCTTCATCAGAACCAATACGTGAAGCAATCTTCAACATAGCGGCACGAAGCTCGACAGTTAGACCCACTTTGTCAGTAGGCATTACTAATGCACCTGAGTTACCAACACCTGTGCTTTCAGTAGAAAGGCGTTTAGGTTTTACTAGGTTCATCTTGTTTGGTACACGTTTAGCTACTCGCTTGCTCGTACCATCAGCATTACGTCTTTTGAGGACGTTCTTTTCTGTTGCTTTTTCTTTAGCCATTATTTATCTCCTAAATTTATCGAAAATTGAATTATGCGCTGGACCACCGTGAATGTGCTTCAACCTATTACTTCCGTCTCCCAAGGGATCGGATACTAGTTGTCTCCAAGCTTCTTCACGCGCTCTAGCTACTTCTCTATCCTTATCGACTGCTAACATTTCAGTCCAATGTCTACAAGACCCAGCGACAGCATCTAGTCTGTCATCGTGTCCTAGTGAACCTTTGTCCCGTGTTAAACGAGCCATCTGAAAGAACAGACTGTATAAAGAACGGAGTTCAAGCCCGTACTTCCCACATCTCTTCCAATCCAATTCGATAAGGTCTTTATCTACAATCAAACGCTGTCCACCTATTAAGGGTTCTAACGCTTCAATTATACGTAGTTCTTTTTGACCAGTTTCGTATACACCTTCAATAGCACAGGCATGTTTCTCCAGTATTAAGGGAGTAATAACCTGTCTAAATGTACCAGCTCCAAAGTTGTCCTCAAAGTCAATCTGGTCAGGTCGCCATATCTCAGCTAGGTTAGCAATATACTTTTGGTTTGCTTCATGCAAGCCTCCGGGTATACCACCTACATCTACTAGATATACGTAACCTGATCTAAACTTTGTAACTGCCCAAGCCAGCTCATCACCATTCTTACCGCCACCAGACGGGTCAATATACATGTGAGTACCTTGGAAGTCAGCCCATTCATCTCCGTGTCCATGAATTTCATAGAAATCTATATCAATCGGAAAGTCTTGAGCAGTATGAATTCGGTATTCTGGGCTAGGCAACCAATCTACAAATAAAGGTATACGCTGTTTAGGTATAACCATAAATACTAGTTTACCCGGTTTAAGTGGGTATCTATCCGCATCCATTAGACGCGTATCTAGCATGTGTTGTAGTTGGAAATATGCCGAACCTTGGTCAATTTCTTTTTTAGTTAATGTTTCTTCATCAAGTAGCACCGGATCAACGGGCTTACCTCTTTCACCAGTCGGTCCACCACCAGTACGTAAGTCAGGATTATTTGTCATACGTGTTAGGATAAGTGGAGCTAGTGCATTACCGTAGTTCTCTTGTTCAGTTTCAGTAGGGTATCTCCCTGTCCAAACTCGAACGGTGTAACCACGACTAGGTAAGCTGTTATAAACGGAGTCAATACTCTGTGGTGTTCCTAGATAAACAATCTTACCTTTGGAACATATAGAAGTAAAGTCTCGCGTAAGCTGTCTCAATTTCTCTCTTTGGACCTCCGACTCAGAGTTCTTAGATGATTCAATATCATCCGCGATCAATAAGTCAGCACGTCTACCTTGAATGTTTGAGGTAACACCTAAACAAGCAACAGAGGGTGATTTTTCAGGACCTTTAAGACTGTAGTGAACGTCAAACGCTTCTACAGACTGTCTATCCCCGTTGGAGGGGTCTGGTCTTAAACACTCTAATTGTGACATACCCATAATGATCTGAATGATCCAGTTAGCGATCTCTTTAGCAAGAGGACCACCAGCGGATACAATCAGTGTTCGGGTAGTAGGGTCATGGATCATACGCCACACAGCATATATAGCTGTAATAGTCGTCTTAGCCTGACCCCGTTGTGCTTGGATCATACTGTACTGTGGACCAGTGGATAGGAAATTACCTATGTCCAACTGAATGTCTGTACAATTAAATCCTAAGAAGTCCGTGATTACGTCTTCCAATAATACGTTGAAGTCAGCGTAGTGCTCTCGAAGTAGTTTTAATTTGTCCCAGCGTAACTGGGCATCTTGTAAACTCTCTCTAGCCATGCTATCTCCTTATTGTATTGAAATGTCGTTAATCTTAGACTTCTTCCGGTTGTCTTTGAGTTGTTTCTCCAACTCACCAAGCTCTGTACTATCTTCTCCATCAACAGAGATATGATTGTCTTTTAAGAACTTGGTTGCTACGGTTAGTAATGAAGGGTGCACGTCACTACAGTTTTCTAGGAAGGTCTTGACCCCCGCAGGTAAATCTGGGTGTTTCGCCAGAAGTACTACTGCAAGGTCTGCCTGTCCTATAGAGGTAATGAGTGCATCCGCTACGTGCCCGTGTAGGGCAGATAGTTTCTGTTCGGACGCTTTACTCATATTATGCTCCCATCTTGAAGACAGCACCTATGAATGAAAATACGGCAACAACTCCTGCGCCCCATCCCATAAGATGATTCTGTCTCTTCTCTACTGTCGATAAACGAGTTGAGTGGTCTTTCTGGTGGTGTAGGATTTGATCCTGTTTACCTTCCATGCGACCTAGCTTCTCGAATATGACACTGATATGTTTATCTTCCATGTGTACTCCTTAAAATACAATAGTCTGAGGGTAACTAACGTGTGTACCCGTGAACTGACCCGCTTGGTAAGAATTGTTAGCACCAGTTTGGTAGTACAACCCTTCGCTAGTCAAAATTCCTAGACCTCCCGCGCTACTGTACCCGACTGGGCAAATATCAATAGGAGTATGTTTCTGTATTCTTAATTCGGTGAAACTAAGACGGTCTGTTACGTCCCCAACACCTAAGTTACGATTTCCGTTATATCCTGCTACTTCAATACCACCATCGTTGAATAACACAGCCATAAACTGGTATGAGTATTCGCCGGATAGGAGTACTTTAGAAATACCACTTACGTTTGTGAATGAAGGAACATACGGACTAGTCTTGTTGGTAGTAGTACCGTCACCTAAAGCTCCACGACCATTGTAACCCCATAAACGGAGTGTACCATCTAGTTTCTTAACACCAGAACTAGCTTGACCTGAACCAGATACAAATACGTCTGCATTGTCGTCACCTAAAGCGGTGATCTCTGTAGGACCTGATTTGTTAGTGGTTGTACCATCACCTAATTGACCATAACCGTTATAGCCCCATGAGAATACTGTACCGTCTGTCAATAGAGCAACAACGTGTCCTAAGTAAGAACTACCAGAAGCAGTAACATCACCGTGTGTAGTCGCGATCTTGTCGCAGCTCTCAGGTAAATTAACTAATGTTGGCGTTGAACGTGCAGTAGTATCACCTACTCCTAATTCACCACTTGCGTTGTAACCCCAAGCGTATAAGTCGCCTGTGTCATCAATAGCGTAGGATACAGCGTTGTTAGCACCAGCCGCGTAAACTTTAACCCAATTAGTACCAGTGATCTGGGTAGGTACGGTCTTGTCAACAGTTGTACCATCACCAAGTTGTCCTGAATTGTTACGACCCATAGCAAAGACTTTACCAGAGGAAGTAAGGATTAGTGCGTGTTTATGCCCGTAATAATTAGGACCTGTAACAACGTCAATAACAATCTCACCAGATAAGCCCGGTACGATAGTTGGTTCGTACACAATAGAAGTACTACCTACGCCTAGTTGACCGTAGTTGTTGATACCCCATACGTACAGGCTACCATCATCCATAATACAATAGTTATCGAACTGGTTTTGAATCCAACGCGCTACAGTAGGTGCATCTCTTTCGAATGCAGGGATTAACGGGTGTGAGGTGTCTACAAGGTAGTCACCTGCACCTAATCGTCCACTAGCTGAGTCTCCCCATGTACGCAGTGTATCGTCTGCCATGATAACGCCCCCGCCCTGTGCTGCGCCACTTTCTTTATTGTCTGGTAATGCTTTAACAGCAGCACCGTAACGTGAACTAGGTAACGCCCATTCAGGGTTAGCACCAGAGCCTCTAGTTGTCAGTGTGTGTCCGTTTTGTCCAGCAGGTAATCGAACTACCTCTGTACCGTTGTGATATAAAATATCACCTTGTGTTGTAAGTTGATCTGTACCAGTTGCAAATACATCCCATGTAGCGTTGCCGCCTACTACGGGTGCTGTACCAGTAGTGGCTGCATTACCAATGTGAATGTAAGCAGAGCCAGAAAATCCAACAACGTCATCTTTTTCGTACTCAGTCCCGGCATCATATTGCCCTTTCCAAGTAAGTTTAATTTTACCTAAATCTAAGGTTTGCATATTAGTCTCCTAAACGTGTTGCTATAAGATGCCCGTTAGCATCTATACTAAATGTTGGTCCGAATGTCTGAAACTCAACGTAGAAATAATTGTCTGCGTCATAAGCCCCGTCTCCAGTTGTGTGTAACAGTGAGCCATCCACTATGGACAGTGCTGTTAATGTTGCGACTGGTACATCCAGTTCATAACCTGATTCAGCATCATTTACCTGCAAGAATTTACCAGCACTACCTGAAACGATTCCGGGTAGATTTAATGCTGCCGCGTAACCTTCGGCTGCGTTACGAGCCAATAGAGTAGCAGCAGTATTAGCTGTCACGATTAGTGTATCAGCTCGTACGTCTTGTTTGTAACCTAATGCTAGTAGTGCACTAGCAGCAGCGTCAGCCGCATGACCGGGTGCGTCACCAGTATAGTCTCTAAGTTGTGTTAGTGTAACAGCATCCTGATCGTCTACAGCATCCGCCATATTAGTTAGTCTGTTGCCACCCATGTTAATGTCATCACCGATAACTCCGAATCTACCGTCTAGCACTTCGTGTGCCAGCATGACAGATTGCTTAAAGCTCTCGTCTAAATTAACATCATCAATAATATCTCCATCAAGATAACTGTTAATAAGTAAATCTCTTGGGGTTGTTCTCTCGAATGTAACCACATCGTCTGTCTCAAAGTCTCCTGCAACTTGTACAGTACCCGAAGTCAGCCAAGTAAGAGTTCGGTAGAGGGGAGCACCTGTCCCGTCTACCTCTTCATTTACTCTTGCAGTTACATGGTCAGGAGAGAGATAACCCAGTGTGAAGTTTACCGCGAACGTATCACTACCTTCGTAGTTTAGAATCACTCTTGAAAAAGCCATTCAATTCTCCTTTATTTTCCTAGTTGTTCAATAATTGGACTCACCCCATACATACGACCCACGACTGGAACAGCCTTGAGTGAGTTTATGGTTGAGTAATCTAATTTACCATCGTGTAATAAATCTAATGGTGTACGAGCTATGCCCGATATGTCATTAAGTGCAGATAGACCTGCTGGTAAACCAATCAGTCCGTCCTGTGCGTATCTGTAACGCGCCATTGGAGCTAATTGACCATCACCTAAATGATCCAACCCCGTAATATGGGCGATAGGATCAGTAAGCATTAGTACAGGAGACATGTGAGCCGACCATCCTAATGCTCTTTGCATAAGTCTGTCTTGGTCCAATGTATCTAGTTTACCGTTTACTGTTGCGGAAGCCGTTACAGCCGCCATAGAAGTACCTAATGTGTACATAACCTGAGCCGCAGCTACTTGGTCAGCCAGTCGAGCACTCTTAATAGTCTTAGAGAACATAGCGTTCAATGCGAACGTCTTTAGTCCTGTCATAAGACCACCAATCTGGGTGTTAGCCCAAGCGTGTGTCTCTCCTCTACGCGTAACCTGTACAGCGTGATCTACATTACGTGATATAGCCATACGCCATGTGTCTGCATCGTCAGGATGCCACTGGTTCATATTATTACTTATAACATGTCCGTCAGCATCTCTTTCAATGAGGTGTGCGTACTTACGAACTAAATCCTGTGTCTTATCGTCAATACCCATAGAAATCAATCTCTTGTTATCTACAGACTTGTTAATAATACCGTTAATGAAATAGTTATTAGACAATCCAATCATACCGCGTTGTTGTGCAGCTAGAACTTGGTAGAAGCCAGAAGCTAATCCCATTGCTCTTTGACCCTTATCTAATCCGTAATCTAACATATCCGCCATTGGCTTCAAATCAAACTTGGACATTCCGGGTAATAGATTGTCAGTGTCTTGTAAGGCTACATCGTCAAGGTCAGCAGTACGAACATACAGCTCGTCAGGAGCACGATACTTACCTAAAGCAGATAATGAATCGACTAGCTCTCTGTCTGTTTCTTGACTAATAGCTTGCTTAATAGATTTACCATAGAATTTACGGAAAGCTTTCTGAGTATCTGTACCCATTGCAATGCCCGTTTCAGCGGTCTGTGTGATAGCTAATTGTCCAAGGTAGGCTAACCTACTAAGTTTATTTAAACGCCCCACAGCCTGTCCTACGCCTCCATTAAACGCACCCTCTGAATACATAGAAGACATTTCATCAAATAGCTTCTCTGCTTTAGCAGGGTCTTGTCCGTTTTCTCTAGCGTAGTCTCTAGCAGCTTGTCTCCATTTAGGTAAGTCTCTTCTCTGCATAAGCCCACCTGTAGCAGCAACTCGTGCCGCCTCAGCAGATTGTCCGCGTGAAGCACTATCTAACACTCCGTACACATCATTGTCAATTAAGTCAAGGATAGTCATGTCAGAACCCTCAATAGGAGTTGTGTAATCCATCTGTACACGTCTACGAGAAGATTTAACTGTGCCCTTCTCATCATTGGTATATAAGATACGATCTACTTCATCAGCAATACGTTCTTCCGGTACACCTCTATCTCTTAGCACGTTAGCTAAGTGGGTACTACCATCTTCACTTACTGTTGAAAGGCTACCCACAGGGGAACTAGAATCAGATTCTATAGCATTTCTCTTAATAGCGTTAGCCATATCAAAAGCCATCTGTTCATCCATATCAGGAGTTACTCGCATAATCGCAGTCTTGATTGCTTGAGTAAGTCTAGCCGTACCAGCATTAGTTCCTAGTTTACGTTCAGCTTTAAGCCATTTGTTGTTCGACCAGCGAACTCCGAAGTGACCCTTTTTATACTCAACATCTTCAAAACCTTCTGTACCATATCGTTGGTGGTTGTCTAGCATACGTTTATAAGCGCGTTCAATATCATCCGCAGCATCAATTACTTCTTGAGCCGCATCAGGAATATCCTTACCTACATTTCTGTGTGCCAGTAGACTCTGTACTTCTTTACCGAACTCCATCTCTGCTTCCGCGTGGAAGTTTCGACTAGCCCAGCCACGTACCTTATCTACTTTACCTTCTGGTGTTACTCCACCTTTGTACTTGTTATTATACCACGATCCGTAATGTCTTTGATAGAATGGCGCGTATTCACCGGAGACACTTTTCTCCATTAAATCTGCCATATTATCTGCGTTACGTGTATTAGCTATTTGACCCACAGGGGAGTTTAGTAGATTTACAGCCATCCATTGTAGAACAGCATTGTCAGACCTAATGTTCTTGTCGAAATCAGGTGACAGTCCAATCTTATCTAAACCCTTATATAGTCCCTCGCCAGCACCTTTAATAATAGTCTGTGCTACATTATCGTCTACATCTCTAAAGGAATCAAAGTTGCTGATACCTCTAGTGTACTCAGGATTATCCGCAAAGTCCTGCTCAATAAACTCGTGTATCTCACGAGACAGAGGTGAAATCTCAATCTCAGGAGCTAGTGTGTCTACCTGTCTAGCAGCACCTACAGAAGCCTCAGCGTCCATTACATAACGAACGCGCTCCTTTGGTGTCGATCCTGACGTTCCATTAAGGCGTTTGTCAAAGTATTCTCTGACCTCACCCACGGAGCGTTCAGTCCCGTCTGCATTATAAAATACAGCTCTGTTAGACTTAGCTTGTTTTGGATACAAAGCAACAGCGTTCTGTGTAGGGTCTGCGTCTACATTCCTAATGAACTTACCCGCAGTCGACCCTCCGAAGAAGTGACCTAGATAAAGGTCAGTACTGTCAGGCTTACGTCCTATAGCTTTTTGAATGACCTTGCCATTTTCCTTAGCTAACTCGGCAGCCATATATGCAGCAGTCTCCGGGTTCTTACGTAGCTCTAAAAGCTCTTTACGCGATTTACCTTTGACGTTTACACCGTATTTATTACCGTGCTTTGAAATAGTGTTGATCCATGTCTTTTCTATGAATTGATATAAACCAGTAGCAGAACTCGTAGAGGCTTTAACACCTGTTCTAAAGTTACTCTCTACCCGCGCTTGATTAAATAAGTAATCACTGTCTATACCAGTTTTCTTAGCAGCAGCTTCGATAGCTCTGTTTACGTGTGTTTCAGTAGACTTCTCTACCACCTTACGTAAAGCTGTATGAGCGTCTACAGTAGCAGCATCATCTACAAAGCGTTGTGCATTCTTAGTAGGTAATGCACCGCCTAACCCTGCACCCAGTCCAGTGGACAGTACAGTGGCAGCAAGAACGTCTTTAACATCTGTAGAAGGATCAACATAAGCATTAGCACCTTCGATAGTCAGAGCTGAAATAGCACCAATTTTAGCACCATCTTTAATGTTGTCCATACGTGTAAGCTTGTTCAGCGTACCTACATGGCGGGTCTTAGTAATAACACCAGCAGGAATAATTGTGTCACCATCAATCAGTGAACCAGACAGCATACCAAAAGTCCCAGCAGGACCAGCAGTAGACAGTTCTTTCATTCTAGCTTGGTTGTCTTCAATGAACGCTATATCGAAATTCAATACATGTTCAGAGCCAGCAGACATTAAATCCTTAGCTTCCGGTGATTCCGGGTCTAAGTTAAGTCTATCTAACTCATCAAATATTCTTTGTTTTTGTTCTTGGTTCTTTCTCGGATTCCACTCAGGATCGTTGAACCTCTCAGAAGTTTTAGTCATCTCAGTAGCAATAGCTGCTGTAATATCTAGGAAGCCCTCAGACTCTTCTACACCCTGAGCCACTGCATCTCCTCGAAGAGCAATGTCTTTACCAATATTTCTAACTCCCATACCAACATTGTCGGCAAACGCATTACCGAAGCGTTGAGTACTAGATTTCTCTTTCCTCGCAGCCTCGGTTGCTTTTGCGTTGGCAATACCAGCTTCTTCGATCTCAACGGCATCGGGTCCGGCATCCAGTTCGGATACTTTTAGTCGGTTAGGGCGTAAAGCACCTGCCCGATTTCGGAGTCTTTCGATCTCACTTGTATTGTCCATGTTTATCTCCTTGGAGCTTGTTTGTTAAATTGCTGTTCTCTACGTTGAACCTTATACCAGTCACCAATGTCTTTAGCAGGAATGGCGATAGGAACACCAACAGGTATTGTTCTGTCTGTGTCTTGGTACATAGTGACCATTAGTTGACCATTAGACAAAGGGTTAATACCAATCATCTTAATGTCATTTGCTAGTCGTTGTTCTTTTTCAGAGAACGCCATGACAGCACCTTGTAGTTTACCAGCAGCAATGTTACCTAGTTCTTTCTTACCAGTTCTAGCGTACAACATACCCATCTTTTCAGGTTCGAATATAGCTCTCGTTAAAGGTCCATCGTCAGCAGCCAATTTCTTCCACCATTTGTCTGGTGCAGTACCTTTAGGAAACAGTAAGTCAGCATTGTCTCGCATGTACATCAGCATAGCTGAGTTACTAGTGAGCGCACCGTCCTCTTCTGTAAGTCCCATAGATTCAGAAATTGATTTACCCGATTTAGGAGGGATCATTGTACCCATAACGTATTCCCATTGAGATAGGTCTTTCTTGACTTTCTCCATAACAGTCTTCTTATCCCAGTCAGGAAAGTTCTCTGCGTATGCTTTGGTTTTACGTTTAGCCCAAGCGTCCATCTCTGAACTATTCTTAGCGGCTTCTTTAACTTGGTAAGTTAGTACTTCATCGTATTTACCATCAGAAGGAGCACCTAACCATGCAGATACAATACTAGGCTCTATAGAGTCAAAGTATTTCTCTTTGGTTTTGTCCCAATCTTCTAAGGCTTCTCCGACATTAGTTTTAGGTTTACGTTTATCCTTTTTGTCACCATTAGTGTTCTCCCAAGCAACTTTCATTGCAGTAGAAGGGTCTAATTCACCACCAGCTATAAAGGATGCAGCTAGTAAATAGTCGTAGCTCTCGCCAGCATACTCTTTAATAACGCGTTCACTGATACCAGATTCACGCATGACATTGAAGTATTCATAAGCCTCTTCGTGGTTAGGGGATAGTGTCCCATCATCTCTACTTGGAGGTGCTTGTCCAACGATACCAAAGTCTTTCTTAATTCCCTCGTCTCTCAAAGGTGAGTAACGTAAAAAATCAACATGTTGTCTAATGACTTCTGATCTCTTCTCTTCTTGGGAGTCGAACCGTGCGTCATTAACAACGCCTTGAATAATCATTTGCTTCTTCATTGTCATAGCTCTGCTCTTCTCAGAGTCGCTATATGAATCTAAACCTGAGAAGTTAGTGTTCAATAAGTTAGCCGCACGGTTGTCCATCTCAGCAGCAGCTTCCTGCTTTTTGATTTGTTCTTCCATAGGCGCGACAATCTTAGTGTCTATATGCTTCTCGTACTCTTTGGTCATTCTGTCCATGTCACCGTTAGCGTACTGTGACGGAACACCGTGTTTAGCGTTTAAAGCAGCTAGTGCTCTCTTTGCTTGTGGTGTACCTGTCATACGCGCTTGTGCCATAATCATTGCTTTCTTCTGAACGTATTCAGGATCATTGATTACTTCACTAACAGCAGCATCTTCATTCTGAGCACTGAACTCAGCGTTTACATTTTTAATGAGCGTTCTAGCATAAGAATCAGAAGAGCGCACACTCTCAGTTAATTGCTTAACCTTAAAGTTTGCTTCATCTCTTGAAATCTTACCCATCTTTACCTGTAACTTAATATCACTAGATTGTTGTTCCAATGACGCTAGGTTCTCAGTTTCGTTAATAGACAGTGCAGCCTTATAGCGGCTACGCATACTACCTATCTCCTCTTCCGAAGCTCCCATCTTTCTCATACCATCTAGCCCACCGAGCTGATCGTATAAAGAGAAGTTACCCTCGTCAAGTAACGACCCCGTAGCGGCTAATACAGCCCCGTCAGTAGCCCTGTCGGACAAGCCGGGTACTAACCCTGCACGATTGTCCAAAAGCTCCTGTAGAGCCTCAGAATCGCCATTTAGGGCTTCTGTACGAAATAGGTTCATTACAGAGTCCTGAGATTTACCAGCAGAGTATTCTGTACTCTGTAGTGTGTGCTGTTGTACCAGCTTAGTAAAACCTTCGTTAGCGAACCCGCCCATCAGTTTAACCATTTCAGGATTCTCAGTGTCTACAGTATCCATTAGTTCTTTAAACTCCGTATGGAGCTTCTCTTGGTACTCTTCACTGGACATTGCATGATCTTGCATCTCAATGTTCTTCATGCTCTTTGCTAACCACTCATTGTAGCCAGTCTTTACTTCTAATGTTTTGTACCCATCTAAAGTACTACGGCTTACACCCTCCTTACGAAGTTGTTCTTCCGTGTCTCCTTGAGCATAGCGCATCTGACCATCTAAAAGGTCTGAGGCTTTCTGCTTCTCCATGTGGGCTTCTAGTCCGCTTACACCTAACTTGGTAAGTTCGATCATAGCTTTAGTCTCAGCACCTACGGCTTCAACGCTACCACCTCTGGGAGCTTGAACTCCCACTTGACCTAGTTGTCTTGCAGGTACATTCTGTCTACCAGTTGGACCATTAGTAGGTACTACATTGCGGACTTCATTTCCGCGTACTCCATCTCCATCAGCCATTAGTATCTCCCTGCGTATCCAGCACTACCAGCAGTTCTGCCTGTGCCTCCACCATAAATAGGTGCTTGTGAACTTTGTCTAACTGAATCTGCTTGTTGCCCAAAGTTAGTTTGAGCACCGAACATACCAGCAATTTTATCTACGTTTTTCATAGCAGCACCAAATAAGTATGTACTTAGTTTTGGTTTCTGTATGACTGACAAATCTTGGTTCTGTACAGCAGACAACGTAGAACTTAATCTTTGTTGGTGTTCCTGTAAGAAGTAGTTTTGTAAATCGTCAGCTCTTTGTTTCTCTTGCATCCCAGCACTACGCTGCACGTCAAGGAAGGTAGCATTAACGCTTCTTCCTCTAACGCCAGCAGCACCAGCCGCCACTGCGGTAGAACCAGCTATACTTAGCTCGTCCCTCCGCATGAAGACTGCTTGTTTCGCAGACTGTTGTACTTGCAAGGTAGTATTCTGAGTTATCGCATTCTGATTTATCGCGTTGGCGATATTAGTCATCTTGTTACGATAATCCTGCATAGCCTTTTGAGCTTTAGCTTTCGCTTTGTCTGCTCTGTATGACCCGAAAGCCATGAACATATCTAATAGCATATTAGCCTCCCGTTATGCGTTTACCCCGCTTCCTGTACTGTCCTAACCATTCTAATTCTAGGAAAGACGCAGGTAAGTGCGAGTCTGTTGTAATTTCTAGTTCTGAGTTATCCGCTTTTTTCTTGAACGGAATCTTAAATGCTCCATCAGATACAGAAGGTTGACCTACCACATTGTTAGGGTCGCCAATAACTCTTCCGTTATAGCTGACCTCAGCACTATAGCCGTAGTCGTCTGTTATCAAAGCTTTAAAGAATCCAGTCTCCGTAAAGTGAGCAATGAACTGTTTAAGTATTAGTAATCCACCTACCTTAACACCATCACGATCTCTCACGAAGGGCATACTAGGTTTATACCTTGAAGTGTACTTCCGTCCGAAGTGAACTGTACCACCTTCCATGTCTCTGTCTAGTGTAACCTGTCCTTCGAAGAATCCAGCAATCTTAGCCTTCATTCCGGGGTTAGGGCAACCAGCTCCTTGTACAGCTACGTAGTTTTCAATAGCGTCTACTTCGTAGTCAGGATACATAGTGTAGTTAGTACCCACAAAGTCTACCTTTTGGTCGAGATTAACCCTGTAGGTTAAACCGTCTTCAAAGTTAGAATCTAGGTCAATGGTGTATAGTTCGTATTTGTTATTGTAGCCTGTAACAGCATACAATAAGTTGTCAACGAAGAACATGTGTAGTACCTCTAACGGGAACTTCCACTTACTCCAAGAAGACTGAACCTTCTCACCGTTTAACCATACGTACTCATAAACGTAAACTGTTTTGTTATCGTCATCTGTTCGTACAACTAATTTACTAAAGTTGGTAGTACTGATTAACTGTTCAGGAGCACCTTTAATATACTGAGCAACGTGCTGGGTAATAGGACGAGCATCGTTAATGTCATCCTGTGTAAAGAACTCGTGTATACCTGTAAATTTACCGTACTCGTACGCGAAGAACACATTACGTCCAGCAGCAACAGGAGAGGCTCTTAAATCCGCTTCAAATTCTGTTGTCAAAACTAGAGAAGTATTTCTAGGTGTCAGAGAGTTACGTCCAAATACCACAAACTGTACATCATCAGAGAAAATAACTAAGTCTCTGTTATGAGGAGCTAGGCTCTTCAATACATAAGTACCAATAGCACTAGAAATATCAATAGGGTCATCGTCATTCAACGATATAGCAGATTGATTAAAGAAATCTAGGTGCTTGTTTGTACGAGACATAATAACATTCACGTCACTAAGCATAACCAAACGTCCTTGGAAAGCTCCCATGTCTGATATGGTGTGCCCTACAAAAGTAGGTAGCGGATTAGTTTCCTCGTCTCCTACTGCACGGTCAGCCCACTCACCCTCTCTAAAGGTAAATGTTCCGTCCTCTTCTCTTTTAAGTACGTGAGGTAGGGTAGAGCGATCTAACTCGTAAATTAAGTCAGGTGCTACAGTTTCAATCCATACACCAGAAGTACCAAATCCTTCACCTACTTCTAGCCCCTCTTCGTTCGATAAGAACTCCAAGTACCAGTTGTCAGCATCAGTTTGTTTAGATTCTGTTAAGCGTACTATGTAACCCTGCGGAGCAAAGCGCGGTATATTACCCACGTCTGTCTGCTGGTTATTTACTGCGAACATGTTAGTACCCCCGTCCCCGTCTTCTACCTCAATAGTATAAGCGTCATCTGGGTTACTGATCCGTCTAATGTATATAACATCATCTTCTTTTTCAATAGTGAATGTACTTTTAAAATCATTGGCATCTATAAAATCTAAGTAATCACCTCTATGTAGATTGTAATCCGTTTGATAGGATTCTGCTATAGAGGCATTGGCAGAGGCACGGTCATAAATATATTGTACTGCTGCTCTTAGTTCAGGATGATCCACCAGATTCAACTGGGCGATAATAGTATTACAGTGTGTCATTACACTAGAGCGCGCACTAGACGCTGTAGACTTATTCGCATTACACGCAATGTTCTCTGCTACTGTACCCGTTGTACATGTATTGCTAAGATAGGAGTAATACGTCTGATATGTATTCAATGCACTGTCTAGGTTAGTCATTGCTGACGATAACGTAGAAGTTGACAAGTTGTTCAGATCGTTATAAAGGTTTTCAGCTATGTAAGCTGTACCAATATTTGTTATGTGGCTAGCGGTAGAACCACTAGGAGTAGTATACGTAGCAGCCGCAGTGAATTCTACACCGTCATTCTCCCACGTAACATCAATCTTATAGGTACGCCCATATTGACCACCTAGCAAAAAGATTAACGATGCGTTGTCCACGTACTCTCTAGTAGTGTCCAGCATAGCAACTTCTTTAGTGGGGTCTACACAGTAGATTGAATCGTCAATCCCTGAGAACAACATCTTAGAGTTTGGTATATAGTCTGCACCGCTCTCTACGTTTACTGTGTGCTCATTACCGTCTAGGCTGAACACCTTAATTTTGTTGTCTTGGTAAGCAATAATATACTCACCAAAAGAACCTGCATCGTAGTTATCAAAACGCCACGTACCTGTGCCTGTCAAGAGTCCCTTAATGAACTCCATCGGTCCACGTCTAGTTAAACCGTCTACTGGGTTACTAGAGAAGTTTTCTTGTACAGTACACTGTCCCGGCAATCTTTCACGATCAGGTTGCTGACTCACCCCTTGGATGAGACTTGATATAGAACCGTCTACTTTTGACATTTAGCTTCCTCTCGGTATGTAAGAGCGTCTAGTTACTTCACGTAGTAGTCTGCTACCCATAGGGCTTGTGTTAATAGACACATCCTCATTAGCGAGATTCTCTCTCTGTAGGTACGCAAACGCTTCGGATTCGCGCTCTTTTAATTCTCTTACTTTATCCATGTCTCCGTCATCATCTGTGTAATGCTCTTTGACTGCTTTGGCTTCGATATAAGCTGCTGCCATTTCAGGAAGTTCATCTATATCGAGCTGTAGTACTACCTGTACTTGAACAGCTTGCCCAATGTTATATGTATTGTTCGAACGATCATATAGTCGTTTACCTCTTTTTATATAAGAAGAGCGTGGATCAATAGGATCAACTGACAATGTGTTCTGAGGTACAATAACCTCGCCTGTCCCTACTTCTGGTGACAGTGTAAATGTCTCCTCGTTGAAATACCAACCACGAGACTGTATTCTCTTGTCAACGCGTTTAAGCACGTTGTTCGCTTGTATGGCTGACGGGTCATTGCTGTCCGCAGAAGAAACTGGTGTCTCTCCGTTTACCGCTAACATAGCGTTTATAATTTCTAACCTAGTGGTCATTAAAATCTCCTTATATAAAAAGAGGAGAGCCGAAGCTCCCCTCAATTATGTTATTATGCTCTGTACTTGAACACTGCGCCACAAACGTCAGGACGATTGATAGCAACACCGAATGCCATGTAAGAGTCAATGAACCACTGTAGTTCTTTCTTATCATAGTAAATGTCAGATACAAGTGGGATAGTCTCACCAGCAAGTAATGAACGTGGGTGTAAGATAACTGCAACTGCATCTGATTCAGCATCAGAAACATTGTATGCGTTACCGTTAGTGTCATTAGACAAGAAGTGATCGCTGATAGCTTCTTTAGGGATACGTGGGCAAGACACAATACGTGTACCGTAAATGTGGTAAATCTTACCTTTAGCGAAATCGCCATTATCTGAGCTATAGTCACTTGAAATCAATTTGTCGTGCTTTTGTAAAGTACGGAACTGAGTAGGACGTACAAATACGACACACTCACCAATGCTGATTTCTTCTTCTTCCATCTCAACAAGAAGGCTAACAATAGCGTCTTCTAATTTGTCTGGGTCATTCTCATCATTAGCTGCACCGAATTCTACGTTCTTACCAGCACCGATTGAATCAACGTCAGTAGGAGCAGCAGAAAGAGCACCTTTAATTGTCTGAATGATGAAGGCTTGGTCAAAGAATTTACCTTGCTCTTTACCTTGGTCTTCCGCAATCAATGAACGTACGTCAATGTCTGCTTGGAATTCATTCAGCTTGTCTTGGTTGTTACGTGAAAGGATGATTGTGTCAACTGTGACAGAGGCACGACCATACTTAACTGTGTGTGCGTCAGGGCGTACACCAGCAGTAACTTTTTGTAATTGTGTTTTACCGATTTGACGGTTGATTAAAGTATCAGTGTTAATAACTGGCTTAACTTTAACAAACTGTTTCATTGTAGAGTTCTTAGCGAACTGGCTTTCCACCATACCGTTAAACTCTTCAATAAGCTCATCACTCGGTTGTGAGGATAGATGCGAACTATCTGTATTCATTATTTAGTCTCCATTATATGTTTTGTTTAATTCCCTCTTGGCGCATAGCCCAGAGTTTCTTACGTTCTTGTTCATAAGTACCGTTGTTGTTAGCCTTCTCGACCATCTGACCGTACTGTAAACGAGAGATTGGTTTAATACCTGAGTCACTGTTTTTCTTGTCGCCTGTAAGCAGGTCGGCTTCCACAGTTGTATCAGGATCGTTGGTATATGCGCTGTATAAATCTTTTACGCCAGCGACAATAGCTTTAGTGCTACCAGTATCAACTAGTGCTCTAATCTCAGCCATCTCCTTAGCGAACTCAGGATCAGATTTAGCCTTTTCCTCAGCCCACGCGGACATTGCCTCGTAGTTCTCTTGACCACCAGTAAGCTCATAAGCGGCTTTCTTGTGTGCGTCAAAGGCAGCATAAGTTTTAGTCATGTAGTTCTCAGCCATAAGCATAATTTGTGTTGCTTTGTCTTCGCCTACTTTTTCAACTAGTAACTCACGATTAACCTTAGTTAAGTCCATACTCTCTACAGCGTCACCAAATATTTCGTTAGTAACTTCTACAGGGATTTCAGAATCAACTAGAGTTTTGACTACTTGGCGTAAAGCCGGGTCTTCGTAGTCATTGTAATTTAAGTTCAGCTCTTCCTTATCGTCACCTTCATCTTCCCCCTCATCAGGTTTATCTTCTGGTGTCTCATCAGGTTTATCGCCTTCCTCTTCTTTAGATGTCTCCTCGTCAGGCGTATCGCCTTCTGGGGTTTCAACCTTAGAATCCTCATCTACAGTTTCGTCTGTAGGAGGTGTCTGATCGTCAACCACTTCTGGGTCAACATTGTCATTTTCATCAGCCATTAAACTTCCTTCGCTATTTCTTTACCAGCGTCTTGTGCCATCTGGTTTGTGGTTTCTTGTTGCATCATTGCTTTCTCTTGTGCGGCAGCAGCTTCTTGTTCAGCTTTAACCTCATCATCAGTTTTAATAAATGCAGCATAATCTAAACCTCGGTTGTTTCCAACCCAAGTCATAACATTACCCATCTTCAATCTGGCTTGTGCGCCTTCCGGCATCTGAGTAATTAAACTCAAATCCTGTGCAAACATTCTAAAGTTGTCCAAGTCACCCATTCGGGATAACGTGTCCATACCTGTAACAATAACAGGGAAGATCGAATCATCACTGATCTTAATATCTTTACGTGAAAGAAGTAAGTGTGCGACTGGCTCTTGCCATTCCTCAGTGAATCTACTGTACACCCCACCGTATGCCATTTCTAGTTCCTGTGCTTGATAGCGAATTTCCTCAGCAGTGACGCGCTCGGCATCTCTGGTTACTGCGGAATTTAGTAGGAACGCCTGTGCAATCTGGCGAATGTAATCTTCTAGTACTTGTCGAACTTGCTGGAAGTCAAGGTGTTTGTCTGAATTAACTGAAACAATATCATCCTTACGACCAGCGTGGAATGTACCGTTAGCAGATTTATTTAATTCAACAACATCTACGACAGAACCCGGATTAACCAAGAACTTAACCGTAGCGGCAGTAATAACTCCTTCGAGTAATGCTTGCGATAGAACATCTACGGCAGCAAAAGCTCCTCGGTAGTCTTCTACCATACCTCGACCATAATGATCGCCCCGTGCTAAGTTCCATGTAAGCGGTATCCAAGGTAAATCCTTTTTCGCGTACTGGTTCTCAGAAACTTCAAGGTCAACCATGTCGGCAGCCTGACTAATTTCAAACTTTCCAGTTTCAGGGTTTAGTTTAACCTGTGTATAAAGACTAACATCGGTGCTGTCTTCGTAATCCGTATCCTTTTTGCCACTAGCTTTAAGCTTCTCCTGAACTTCCTCAGTGAAGGTTTCAAACTCTTTAACATCTCTGGTTATGAATTCAATGACTGTACCACCTACATCACGCATGATGCAATAGTCTCTAGTACTGTATACTTGTACCTTACCCTTTTTCGGGTAGTAAACTAAAGCGTTACCTGTTACAATAAGTAACTTGGCAGCCATAGTTGCTCCGGTACGATGACCTAATTTATCTAACTGTCTTACAGTACCCTTTTCGCCAGCTACAAGAGCTTTGTCAATGTCGACTTGTGGGACTTTTGCCTTAGCAAATTTCTCTTTAAGTTCGTCATCAAGCTCTAGCTTTAAGAAGGGTCTGTATGTGGGATAGAGAGTTTCAATGAGTTTGTTACTCAAATGATTAACTGCTCTAGCTCCTACAGAATCTAAGTCTGTATCAAGCTCTTCGTTATTCACGTTAGTCGGAGCGTATAAATACGGTAGTGTCCACCGAGCGTATTTTTCGTTCCGTTCGTGTAAACTACCTTTCCGACTTTCAAGAATTTCCCATCTATGTTTTAATGAGTCTTCCTTTTCAATCATTAGATACTAAGTCCTCCCTTACCTAATCCACCTAGCACGTCTTTAGTACCAGAACTGGAACTAGACGAAGTACCACCAGAGACACGTTTGTCTTTGACGGAATCAGCACCAACAACCACACTAGCACCTGTATCGGTACGTGTACTTGGGGCTGGAGCTGCTGGGATTTCAGCTTCGGGAATTTCTGGTTGTTCAGGTCTACCAAACAAAGCGTCTGATACCTTTTCTACTACACCACCCATAATTATTTCTCCTTGTTTCTAGTAAATGAGAACTTGTCCCATATACTGCTATTCAATTTACCTTCTGTTTCTCGCACAACTGATTCTATCATATTAAGAACTTCTTGTTGTGCTGCTCTCCTCTGTATATATATCATAGGAGTATCCTCTTTAATGTCTAATGGATTAAGAGGGGGAAACATCTCCACTAAAGTATTATAGAACTCTAGGGATACTGGAGGTAATTTAATCCGTTGTATATTCATTATAATCTCCTAGTATATTCTATAGGGTAACGAGATTTTAAGAACACAGGGGTTTATGCGGATTAAGTATTGAAAACATTGAAGAAAAAGGGTGGTACACGAGCTACCCGAAAAAGTACTCTGATTCAATGATCTTTTCTAAGTCGAGATCACCGTATTCAGGTACAACGGGAACAGCACCATCTTGTAGTACTAACGCACAGGATATATACAGGTCATGTAATGGTTCGTTATGCTTATACATTTCTACAAACTCTTCGCGTATGATATTTCTTAACTTTGGTATGTCACAAGCATGTGTCCCGAAGTCATCGTGTACCATTGCGAAGTTGTTTATCCCCTGCTCTTTAGCTTTGTTAATAGTAAGCATCATGTGAGCAGAATCTAAACTGTGTACAAAATTAGGAGCTATCCCCTGCTTCTGCTTCTGTGGAGAAACCACATTAGTAGAATTATTAAGGGATAAATGTACACCACCTAAGAGTAATGAGCGCACTCTCTGGCGCGTAGTTTTACAGTTGTTCTGGTAGACGGGAAACCCGATAGGATTAACCCACCACACAGGCATGTTTTTCTCTGCCATCAGCACAGCTAGTTCTTGTAACCAATCCATAGCGTGCCGCGCAGCAACGACCACATCCTCAATAGCAGCCCATAACTTGTAAGTCATATACGATACAACTTGGTTAGGGTCAGCAAAGAAGTCTGGGTCTAGTTCTTTTATAGCATCTCCAATAAAATCAAAGCAGGAGTACCTAGTGCTTCCGTAAGGTAGGGTCATAACGGGACGTTTAGCGATAGAACGTGGTATACCGTCATGCTTATCTGCAAACGCTAACCATAGTGTTCTTTCATCACAGTGGTCGTCTTCTTTAATTAACTCTAATGCACGGTCAGCAACCTCTTGATATATGTCAGCAGGTTTGTCTCCGGGTAGCAGGTTAGTAGCTTCTCCGCCTACCTTATCTCGTAGTAAAGCAGAGAAATTCTGTATACCATTACACGATCCATCCATACCCACAGGTATACTAGTCATATACAATGGGTCTTCATTCGCCTGTACAAGCTCGTACATAGTCGAAAGGAACATGTATGGGTGGTCACTACCTCCCCAAAAATCAACGTGCTCTACGGGGCTTAAAACGGCTTGACGGGCATACTCCATCTGTGAGTCTGTCCACGCCACTCGTTCATCAAAGGAAACTTTATCTATACCATAGGAGTTAGCGGCATGTACCTTTAACCAGTACAGTCCTTCCTCGGTAATAGGTTTAGATTCTCCTAAGCGCAAGAGTGCACGGTTAAAATCTGCACCTTGTGGATTAAGCCCTGAGCTACTGGCGTATACTCTACCTCTAAAGTCACATTGATACACAAAGTAAATGTTCTCGTAATCCTTGTAACCTCTAGCCATAGCAATAACACGCGCTATCTCATACGAACGAGATGACCTACTAATTTCTTCTGTGTACAACTGAGCTACCTCAGCTTTCCACTTAATGAATTCTTCAAAAGTAGCTTCGTCCATTTCTTTAGGTTTAGTATCCACCTTAAACTTTGGAATGTCTATAGGTTCTTTCTTAGGCATACCTATACCAAGGTTCTTATCCCATACTTGCTGCATGGTTTTAAGTACGAACTCATTTATTTTCCAAGGTGTTTGTTGCATAGAGTTTACGGCTGCGTACGCATTAGTCATATCGTGGTCTGATACAAACGCCTCTTCCGATTTAGTTAAACCTTTAACAAACGGTGTTCTGTGTCGCATAGGCTCGGACCAGTACCCACCGTTCCGCATACCTGTCCAGTCGTCTGGCGGTATAATGCAGGGTTTAGTGTACGGGTGTAGTACAGAGGAGTATTCATTGAAACCTTCGATCCATTCTATAGCCTCAGTCGTAGCAACGACACGAAAGATACTCTTATTACGTGAGTACTTCTTGTCCATACGTATTATGTCGGTTGACTTTAGAACGCAGTCCACTAATAGAGAACCTACTCTAAGACGTTGTTCCTTAGACCAAGCATCCCATTCTAGCCCCTTCTTTTTAGAAGTTACCGCCAGCACATTACGTACGTGACGGTAGGACTTTGTGTTCTTACGTTGGAAGTCACTGACTAAGGTATTGTAGTACTGTGCGTTCATATCTTTGAAAGCACTAAACCTTATTTCATCCTCAATACGTAGACCAATCTCTAACGCTAAGGCGTTTAAGGGTTTACCTATATGTAACGAATCCAGTATAGTCTTTAAAGCTACGTAGGCAGTGACGGTAGGGTCAACACCCTTAATCATCTTAGCGTACTTACCCAATCGTTTAGCTCTAGCGGAGTTACAGAACTCCTCTACATGCTCGGCTACAGGTACAACCAGATTCATAAGGAGTCTATTACCGTAGCCAGTGTCAGAGCCTCTGCCCTGATCCTCGGCAGACTTAGTATTCTTAAAGAAGCGATCAGCTCCTTGCAGAACTAAGTCGTCTTCCAGTCGTAGTTGATCCTTCAAATCAGGCATTACTTTTTCCTTACGTTGGCTTGTGCTTTTTTCTTGATACGGGCTTTCCGTGCCTTAGCATTTCGTAGAATACGTTTTTCATCTTCGGTTCTGTGGCTCGGATGAAATATACTCCCGGCTGTAACTTCTGAGTGGGCATCCCAATATGATAGAAGTGAAGCCAAGAAGTCTCGTGGAGTTCTACCACGTTTACCCCGGTTGGCGAGATTGAATATCTTTCCTTCGATTCCGTTACAATTTCTACAGAGAGCTGCTCGAACAATACCGGATTTATGGCAATGGTCCAAACATACATCCTTGGTAGGAATAGCTTCGAAAGAAATGTGGCACAACGCGCACGCATTATTCTGCACCTCCATCAGCTTCTTCTTGTGAGCCAATATCTGGCTTGTCTTTAGTCTCTTCATGTGATCTCCACGCTAGTTCATCTAGCTTCTGTGCCATACGCGCTTCGGTCATGGCGGGTTGAACAAAGCGTCTCTTCCACACACGTTCGAGTACCTGCTTACGTATAGTCTTACCTAACGCTTGCTTGTACCACTTACGCATGGCTTTAAACGCTACTCGTTTGTCCACTCGCCCTTCAAAGCCAATGGTCATGGAACTGTATTCAAGGTTGTCCTCCACACTCCACCAAGGAAGTAGTAGTTGTACAATCCAGCGTTCTTCTTCTACACGTCTAGGCATAGTTGCTCCTCTTCTACTCGTTCAAGTTCATGTTTAACAGTAGCACCTGTGAACCGCGCAATACCTGATAGAGCATTGTTGTAAGGTTCTAGTTCATCTACGAACGCAGCATAGAAAGCGGGTAATGCACGAGCACCACAGGACTGTATAATACAACTCATCTCTGGTGACTTATCACATATACCATTAAGAGTTTCCATACCAATGTCGTGGGCAAGGTGAACTCTGTCTATCTGGTCATTATCTAGTAGGTTTTTCATTTTATTTCCTTAAAGAATTTAAGTACATCTTTACGGTCAGGAACTCTACGCATCCATAACAGTTGCGCCTCTGACACGAGAACTTTGTGCCACTCGACACTCTCTCCCGTCTGCCAGTGTTTAAACCCTACTGTATCTCCGTAGTTCTTGTATACTGTTTTGATTAAATCGAAAGCTTGCTTGTCATTCTTTACGAGCTTCATTAACTCCGAAGCAATGACAGCACCACACGCACCGTCTTTACGAGCGTCTAATGTTTTCTGTGCCTTAGCTTTCTGGGCTTTAGTACCAGTTTTTAGTAACTGCATGGCAGCAGTTATAGGTTTAGTCGGCTTGACCTGATTCAATAAAGAGCCGGGGACTAAAGGAATACCTTTAATAGAATCTGCTGTATCTCCAGTCAACATCTGTGACCAAAAGAAAGCAGTACCCTTACCTACAATTTTAGGAGAGGACTTTGACCTGTCTAAGTTTACGTAACCGTATCCTTCTACAAATTCAAGAGTACCTTCCTGCCAGTCCAAATGCCAGCCCGGACACATTTGTAAATCTTTGTCCATTGAGCACAAAACCGCTAAATCCGGTGAAGAATTTTTGACAGCTTTGTAATTAGCTTGGCACATACCATCATCTGCTTCTTGGTCTACATGGGAAATAGCTCCCCGTGAAGTCTCCATCCAGCCTTTAATAGTATGCAAGTGTTTAGGTTTAGCTTTATCTTTACGATTATTCTGGTATTCCTGCTGTATAGCTATGTCGTACCTTTCTCCCTTATCTCCCTCTGAGGCAGTTAAGTGAAGTACTACCGATTCCGCACCAGCGTAGAGCCTAAGCTCTTCCACTGCTACGTCATGGTTGTGCATCATATCTTTTAATGGTTTAGTGTCATCAGCAGATACTTGATACGCAAGAAAGTCACCATCTATATTGAGTACGCGACCCGGAATCACATCTGGGAAATCCGGGTCACTTACTTGCTCTTTAAAATTGGAAGAGTCAAAACCGAACTTCTCTTTGAGAAGGTCAGAATTAGTCTTCGTCATCAAAGCAATCCTCAATCATTTCGTCTTCGTCAATGTCCTCAACTACTTCCTTCTTAGCTTTTTTCTTAGAAGGGGATTTGGTCGCAGTCTTCGCAGAGGGTTCTGCCTTTTTCGATTTCTTTGCGGCAGTCTTGGCAGCGACCTTTTTCTTTTTTGGTGCTTCCTCTACTTCTTCCTCCTCATCGTCTTCATCAAGATCAATGTCTTCTACATCAACTTCTTCATCTTCATCGTCCTCTTCTTCGATCTCTTCTTCTTC
>JALZUF010000240.1 GCA_023301785.1 Alphaproteobacteria bacterium
TAGATGGTAATATCCGGATCTAAAGATGGTACTTCTTTGAAGCACTTCCATAATCTCGGACGGATTCTGTAGAATGTGACATCTTCTTGAATGGTGTCCTGTTGGATGTTATTTTGCTGTTGTTGACCTTTCGTTGGTTGGACCTCCTTTTGTTGGCTCTTCTTTTGCTGCGTTACTTTCTTTTTATCCAATGCTTCGGAAATTAGTTGAGCTCGAAGTTCCACTGCCTGCTTTTGTTCGCTTCTGCTGATTTTGTGAGCTCTGTTCTGCGTTGGGTATGGATTAGGAGATTGGTCGTATTCAATCATAGAGCGAGAGGTTGTTGGAGACTCTCCCCCACTCCGATTAATTAATACTGATGGATCCAGTTGCTCCCCTTTTCCTTGTAACGAAAGTAAAGCTAAGACTGCTTCTTGACGTCGCGCCTTATTGTCCGCTTTAAGCCTTTCTGTCAAAAGGAAATCCGAGTACCGCTTATTTACGTCCTCATATTTGTTACCCGCACAACATTGATTGGTAACTAGGTCCCTCAGTTGTTGAAGATGGAATCCCAGTCTATCCACGGCTCTGGATAAATCATCATTGCAAAGAATAATTACAGGGTTGTTTCTGTCGAACTGTTTACTGTCTCCGATGGCTTTAGAAAGGTCTTGCAGTACGTTAGCTAAAAAGAAGTGCTGGTGATTGTTTCCCCCATAACCTTGCTTCGGACAAACTTTATGCAGATATTCGCGGAGTCGTGAATTTTCCACGAAATATCGCCTTTGTTGCACCTGCTTCTTCAGCACTAGGTCGCCCTGAGTACTTTGGCCTGTGGGGTTCAGAATTTGGTGACAATACCTAGCTGCTCGGGTAAGCAGATTGGAACTAGGTACAGCTGGTTTTGGCAAAAGTTCCTCAGCAGGTAACACCAGAACTGGAGTTACAGGTACCACTTTCTTCGTTGTCGTTGAAGAGGTTCTGCAAGATACAATTGGTTCAGGTTGGTCCTTGGCACCTGTATTAGTTTTAGATGCTCCTTTACGGTTGGATTGGCCTAGAAATAAGATGTGTTCATGCATATAGATTGGTGATTGCTAAAATATTTTCTTCTTATCTGTACTATTTCTTCGTTCTTCACATGAGTATTATTGTAAAGCTGAAGGTACATACTTGTATTACTTAGTTGTCATGTAGAGTTTGTCTGAATCATACTATCTTGGTAACTTAAATAATTTGGGCCTACATATAAACTAAAATTGGGTGGGTATTAATGAAGTATGATCGCTAAGGTTTGTTTCGATTTTTGGTGAAGATAGTCCCCCAATTTCTTACTGTTGCTTAGCGATTAAAACTCGGCATAACTTGTCATAACAGTGAGTAATACTTAAAAGTTTTTATATTTTTAGCAATTTTAAGTGAATTTTAATCGGGTTATCTTCTTATAAATATTTGAAATTAAAATTATCTTGTTTAAAAATGTTTTTGCGTTTTTCTTTTGCTATTTTTATTTTTGCGGATACCGAGATTAGTTGCTCTTAGTAAATCAATTTCCTCGCTTTGATTTTGAAAATGCTATCTTTAATCTGCTAGTATTGCTTTTAATGCTTTTTATTTTATTTATTAAATAGAGTCCTATTCTATCTCTGAGAATGTCCTGGTTCCTCCCATAGCGGCATAGATTCTGGCATGACTGCTGAAATCCCGCTAACAGGTCTATTCCCTTCCTCTGCTTGGACATCTACTTCATCTACTGTCGTTGAATCTACATCGGAGGCAGGTAAACTTATCAATGGTTGTATGACAGCTACGGGTGGATCACCCTGTGCTCCTTTGATGGATTCTTTTTCCTTGCTAACGATTCTGGTAAATGTAGTGAATCTCTTCGAGTCCGTACCAGCGGATGAGTCGGAGCTACTGTTACTAACTTCACCCGGGACTTTGGAGTATACATTCTTGATTGAAGCTTCGGTACTTCTAGCCACGTTTGGATATTTGAAAGTTTGCTTTTGCCCCAAAATACTAGCTAGTGTGGTGCTGGGCGTATTTCTGCTATTATCATCCCCAGTTGGTCCCAATACTCGATTTCGGTTTACTTCCTGTTGTCTAGTTAATTGCTGTAGGATTTCGCTCCCCTGCTCCTGTAGTTGAGTAACCCATTGTTTCTCTCTATGGTGCAAGTAAGCGGATATTGCTACTGAAATTATGAGCACACTAAATACATATCCCATGCAAATGATCATGAAAAACCAACTCATCTCATCCACATAGTGTCTGAAAGATTGTTCGAATTCTTCGGCTTTCTCATATATGACCTGTCTACGAGGTATATCTAGTGATTTCGACGGAACTTTAGAGAAAGGTGGGAATCCCAGCAGGTCGGAATCGGGAAAGCTATATTCCTTACCTAATCCTGGAAATTCAATTATGCATTGTGCTGCTATGAACAAAATTCCCGTTCCTTCCAATGTTCCTCTAGCTTCAGGACCTAAATCCGTGGCGTGCACACAGCTTAACCTGTATTCTACGCTGGATTGAATCGAATAATAAAGAGCGGCTGGTGTAGCTTTCATGAAAACAGGTTCCCTATGTAAGCGATACTGACAGTCTGGTGCGATAGCTCTGGTTAATTGTGCTGGTCCGCACAAATCATCCTGCAGTTTCTCTTTCGGGCTTACTATTTCACAAATACTGTTCTTACATTTAGTCAACTCAGCGGCTGACATTCTGTAAAATGATAGCTTATCTTCCGCTAATACCACGTACTTAGTGCTAGTAATAGGAACTACTAAATCTTCAAAAGCTACTTTGACTGGTACCGAAATGATTTCGTAAATGGGCAAATCCCTCGTAGTCACGGGGAATTGTGCATAAACTACGAATTGATACGGTGTTCTTCCTGGTAAAACAGCTGCACTCTTTGCTGTTGGTGACACTTTCAGTTGTTGACCAAAATTGACATATGTTTCTAAG
>JALZUF010000241.1 GCA_023301785.1 Alphaproteobacteria bacterium
ATGGAGAAAGGCATAGTTTACAACAACGTGTCGCTCTTCTTGGAATTGGATCGAACTCATCTTCGAAGGTACTGCAAAATAAATTTAAGGACGTTGTTGGTCAGCAAGAAATTGTCGTTGTTCAAACAAAAATTCCAAATCACATTGTTGCCCACAGTGCCTTTATGACTGAGCAAGGGGGTGTTGCTGTATCGTTACATCCATCGGAGGATGGTTATTCGCAAGCAACGATAGGGTTTTATACTGAGGGCTTGGCTAATCAGTTAACGGGAACTGAACCTAATTATGATGGTGTTGCCTTAGATTTATATGCTGAAACGCCAAAAGAAGGGGTGGGGATAGAAAATCCTCTGGCGTATGTTTCGGTATGGGGGGCTTTAACGCAAAATGGACAAGATCCCGTTGGAACGACACATATTCCCAATACTGCGTCGAGCACGATGTCGACATTAGAGGCTATTGAATTTTGCCGTACTGTTACTGGCTCAGAAGATTCGTTAGAAGTCTTCATGAGGGGTAATATTACCAATGATGATGTAAGGCAGCAACGTACTGCCATGCTACAAGCCAATTTTACTTTACCGGCCAGTATTAAAGGTGAACAAGTTTTTTGTGCTACGAAAGCAGGAGAGCCTCAGGTTCCTGCCATCGAATACCGTCTTAAATAATTTCATACAGAGATATTGTTCTTTTTTTGTTCTTTTTGCTTTACAGTGAGAACAAACGTGGTACATTAGTTTCAAGATCAATTGTTAGTAACCGCTTACCGTTTGTTGAAAACGAGTAAGCCCTATGCGAAAAAGAAGGAGATAACCCGATGGCTGTAACCCCAATGAAAAAAGATGATGTAATGCATAAAAATAATGATGAGAAGAATAAGGCTTTAGACGCAGCCCTACAACAAATTGAACGTGCCTTTGGTAAAGGGTCGGTTATGAAGCTGAATGGTGAGCATAACCCAATGGAAGTTGAGTCTATCTCAACAGGGTCGTTAGGGCTTGATATTGGTCTTGGAATTGGTGGTGTGCCGCGTGGACGTATTATTGAAGTCTATGGCCCAGAAAGCTCCGGTAAAACAACATTGGCACTACATATCATTGCCGAAGCGCAAAAGACAGGCGGAACTTGTGCCATCGTAGATGCGGAACATGCGCTGGATCCAGCTTATGCGAAAAAGCTTGGCTGTAATGTCGATGAACTTTTAATCTCTCAGCCAGATGCAGGGGAGCAAGCTTTAGAAATTACAGACACATTGGTGCGCTCTGGGGCGTTGGATGTTGTGGTTGTTGACTCTGTTGCGGCCTTGGTGCCACGTGCGGAGCTTGAAGGTGAAATGGGTGATCATCATGTTGGTTTACAAGCCCGCTTGATGTCACAAGCTTTACGTAAGCTAACGGGATCTATTTCACGTTCAAAAACGACCGTGATCTTTATTAACCAAATTCGTATGAAAATTGGTGTGATGTTCGGATCGCCTGAAACAACAACAGGTGGTAACGCGCTTAAATTCTATTCTTCTGTGCGTCTTGATATTCGCCGTATTGGTCAAATTAAAGACCGTGACGAAGTCGTGGGTAACCAAACACGTGTTAAAGTTGTAAAAAACAAAATGGCCGCACCGTTCCGTCAAATTGAATTTGATATCATGTACGGGAAAGGTATTTCAAAAACAGGTGAAATCTTAGACCTTGGTGTCCAAGGTGGATTTGTTGAAAAGTCAGGATCATGGTTCTCCGCCGAAGGGGAGCGTATTGGTCAAGGACGTGAAAATTCTAAGCAGTACTTACTGGATCATCCAGAAATGATGGCCTCGCTTGAGCGTAAGATTAAAGAAAAGGCAGGCATTATTTCTGAGGCGATGCTGGTTGGTTCAGAGAATGACGATAAGGCACCAGATTTGGAAGTTGTTGAAGCAGCAGTGCCAGAAGATGACGCTCCGAAATCAAAGAAAAAAGTGAAGTAGGGTGCACTTCTCGGTTGTCCAAATAGAAATTGGTTCGGGTTTACCGATATCAGAATCTGTTGTTTTTAAAGACATTGACCGTGAAAAATGTATTCAGCATATAAAAAATAAAGCGTCATATAACGATGAGCATGGTTATGGCTTTATACGATCTGGCGGAAAATCATTTCGATATGTTGTTCGATAAAGATATTTGAAGATAATTTTGAAAAGTTTACTTTAAAAGAAAACCTCTTGGTCTCTCCAGTCCAAGAGGTTTTTAATTTCTGAATGCGTATTAAGTTGATAGGTGAGCGGTAAAGAGAGTGGGAGATCCTGCTAGCGATCACGCATAATACGGGCTTTGTCACGCGCCCAATCTTTATCTTTTTTGTCTTGGCGCTTATCGTGCATTTTTTTACCCTTGGCTAAGCCAACTTCTAATTTAGCTAAGCCTTTTTTATCAAAATAGAGTTTAATCGGAACAATTGTATAACCATCACGGCTAATGGCGCCCATTAATTTTCCAATTTCTTTTTTCTTCAAAAGTAATTTACGGGGGCGTCTTGGATCATGTTGCATCAACTGACTGGCTTGTTGATATTCAGGAATATGTGCATTTAATAAATGTAGAGCACCGTCTTTTTCGCCAACATGACTTTCGGCCAGCATACATTGTCCATGGCGCAAGGATTTGACTTCTGTACCAACCAACATGATGCCTGCTTCGAATTTATCCTCGATGGCATAATCAAAGTTAGCGCGCCTGTTGTCGGCGACAGTTTTGTCAGTTGAGATCAGCCCAGCCTTTTTTTTATCTTTCTGTGCCATGATTGATAATTACTTTTTAACCGTTTGCCGCTTTAGCGTTGTTATCTAACAATCCTGCATAGCTCATTGCGTTATCAATAGCGGTACGACATTCAGGCGTTGCCTTGAGGATTGGCATACGGACAGCGTCACTGCATAGCCCCAATGTACTGACGGCATATTTGATAGGCGATGGTGAACTTTCAAAAAAAGCTGCTTGGTGAAGCGGCCCTAAAAGGTCACGACATTTTGCAAGGGCGGCCATATCTTTGTTTGCCCATGCCTTATGTTGCCCGGCGCAGAGCTTGGGCGCAACGTTGGCAGATACTGAAATACAGCCATGACCACCCTGTGCCAAGTAGGCAATGGTTGTTGCGTCTTCGCCAGTAAGCAAGCAAAAGTCCGAACCTATTTCACGTGCCATATCAACGGGGCGTGATAAATCAGCCGTTGCGTCTTTGATACCTGCAATATTTGGTAGTTTAGCAAGCTCAATAACAGTGTCGTTACTGAGGTCTACAACACTACGGCTTGGGACGTTGTAAAGTATGATCGGAATGTTCACCGCATCATTGATTGCTTTGTAATGGGCATAAAGCCCCGCCTGTGTAGGTTTGTTGTAATATGGTGTTGCGATTAACGCAGCATCGGCGCCATCGTCTTTGGCTTCTTTTGTTAATTCCAAGGCTTCCGCTGTGCTGTTTGAGCCAGCGCCAGCAATCACAGGAACACGTTTGTTGACGATATCAACACAGCGCTTAACAACTTGTTTATGCTCATCGTGTGTCAAAGTTGGAGATTCTCCAGTTGTGCCACATGGGACAACGCCATCGGCGCCTTGTTCGATTTGCCATTCAACAAAATTATCAAATGCCTTCCAATCAACATCACCAGTTTCGGTAAATGGTGTGATGAGGGCTGTGATTGATCCTTTAAACATTTTTATTCTCTTATTCTTCTTTTTATAGTCATGATTGGGGTTACTTTTGGTTTTTTAACGATAACATCTTGAAAACCTTCGCATACCCTATAGATTTAAGGAGTTTCATGCAAGAAAAAGGGATAGAGCCATGGGTACTCATAAGCGTTTCATAGTGATTTTTTGGACGATGTTCTTATTGGGAGGGGCTTTGTTGTTGATTTCGAGTGGTTCTGCTATGGCCAATCAGACATTAACGAACGCGCTTCGTCAGGCTGAAAAAGGGAATACAACCCAAGCGGCGGCGGCTAGAGGTTCTTTAAATGGAACGGCGCTTGATACGCTAAATTGGTATTTATATACAAAATCATCTGTGCGGGCGCCAGCATCAGAACGCCTACAATTTTTAAATAAGCATTCAAATTGGCCCTATAGAAATACAATTCAGATTGAAGCTGAGAAAAGCATAAATGGCGGGTTAGATTCTACTGCGGCTCAATTTTTTAATAAAACAGCGCCGAAAACAGCCAAAGGAATGTCTGCTTATTTACAATCACAAGGGAATTCTGGAGCGGCAAAACAAACACTGAATACGTGGTGGCAAAGTGCGTCTATGTCACGTGATGATCAACGCAAAATCTTTTCTTCTTATTCAAATTTATTAACACGTCAATCCCACGTAAAACGTTTGGACGCGTTGTTGAATAAACGTGAATACTCAAACGCGTCTGCTATTGCTGCGGCTTTGGGTGGCGGATATCCTGCGTTGGCGCGTGCACGTCAGGCCTTAGCAAAAGGCTCTGGTGATGTTAATGGGTTGATTAATGCTGTGCCAGCAAACCTTCAAAATGACGAAGGATTACTTTTTAATCGTCTGCAATGGCGACGTAAAAAAGGCCTTAATCAAGGGGCGATTGAAATTTTGAACCAATCACCACCAGCCAGTCGTATGAGTAATTCAAAACGATGGTGGAAAGAACGTCACATTATTGTGCGTCGTATGATGGAAGCGAAGCAATTTAAAACGGCTTATCGTGTTGCCTCAACGCATAAGCAAACAGAAGGATTTCCGAAGTCGCAAGCAGAATGGATTTCAGGGTTTTTGGCGTTACGTTTTGTCGACAAGCCGTATGATGCGTTTGAGCATTTTGAAGCGCTTTATAAAAATGTAAAAAGCCCGATCAGTCGTGCGCGCGGCGCTTATTGGGCGGGTCGTGCGAGTGAAGCGTTAAATAATTCACAAGTGGCGGGGCAATGGTTCAATGTGGCGGCCAAGTATCCCGAAACATTTTACGGTCAATTAGCGGGCGAAAAAATGGGACGTGTTGTTAAGTTAAATATGCGGAGCGCGTCTGGTGCAGGAAGCTCAAACAATAGTTTAGGCAAAGCGGCGACATATTTATCGCAAGCAGGTTTGCGTAAAGAGGCAGAAGCATTCTTATTACGTTTGAAAGATGATGCAAAATCGACTGCGCAGTATGAACAAGCGGCAAATCTGGCGGAACGTTTAGGTCAGCAACATATTGCGATTAAAATTGCGCAAGATTTACAAAAAGAAAAAGGCGTTGCACTGGGGAAATATTTGTATCCGCAGAAAGTGCGCGAGTTGCAGAATATTCGTAATGTTGAATGGGCGTTTATTAACGCGATCATTCGTCAAGAAAGCCGCTTCAATCAATACGCGGTTAGTTCAGCAGGCGCGCGTGGGTTGATGCAATTAATGCCCGCAACCGCACGTGAGACAGCATCACGTGGCGGCGTTAGTCATCAAAAAGCGTGGCTGACATCACGTCCATCACATAATATTAACTTGGGGTCAAAGTATCTTGGTCAAATGACGCGTCGTTATGCAGGGAATTATGCGATGGCGGCGGCGGCCTATAATGCGGGACCAGGACGCGTTGATAAATGGATTAAACAATTTGGCGACCCGCGCCGTATGAACCAAGATCAGATGATTGATTGGGCCGAGCAAATCCCTATTTATGAAACACGTAATTATGTGCAACGTGTTTTGGAAGGTGTGTATGTTTATCGTAATAGCTTGCAGGGCAAACAGCCTCCAGTGAATGCACCGATACATGTAGCGAACCGATAATCTTTTGCATTCTGCAACGGGTGCACGTTGCAAGATGCGAATATTTATCATGTGTTTTATGTAAGTATTTGAAATATAATCATATTTAAACGGCATGGTGTGTGCAGTGTTTCTTGTGTAAGGCAGGGGACATTATGATTTTTTATTATAGTCAGAACAAAATTCAGGCAGATATTTTCGTAGATTGTCTTCGGGCGTATCTTAAATTAGACGTTCAACATTTTTCTTATCAGGATAAGTTATATGATTTTAAACCATCATTAATATTGCTGGATGGAGCTAAGGTGCATTCTAAGACCTTAAAAAAAGTGACGGCACATTATCAGCATAGTCCCAAAATATTGATATCTGATACTGCTTTTAAAAATATCGATGTGGATGCGAGGGTATCAGAAGATGCCTCAATTTATAACGTATCAAAAATATGCCGGAGTTTTTTAGAAGATAAAAGTTCAGCACAGCTTTCAAAATTGAGAATGTTAGAAGAAGTGATTTTAAAGCAAATTTATCATGGAAAATCCAATAGAGAAATTGCACGACATTTGGGTTTTCCCATATCGAAAGTAAAATATTATCTTCGTAGGATATATGATCAGCTTAATGTCGAAAATCGTACACAAGCGGCTATGATCGCACGAGATATTATTTTATGATGTCGGTATGGACGTTACCTTAAAATTAGAACAGCAAGAATGGCTTAAACAACCCGCGGTCATGCGTGTATTTAATTTGCTGAATGCTGAGCGTAGTGATAAAGACGACTGGCATACGTTATTTGTAGGTGGTGCAGTTCGTAATTCAATTTTGAATAAGCCTGTTCATGATATTGATTTAGCAACAAAATTTACGCCTGATGAGGTTGAGAGTATTTTATCAAAAAATGGTGTTAAAACGATTCCAACAGGTAAAGACCATGGAACGATAACGGCTGTTTGTGATGGTGTTAGTTTTGAGATTACTACATTACGCTATGATGAAAACACAGATGGTCGCCACGCTGATGTTCAGTTTATTGGCGATTGGGTGGAAGATGCAAAGCGCCGTGATTTCACAATGAATGCGCTATACTGTGATCTTGAAGGTCATGTTTACGATCCATTAGGCGAAGGTGTCCGCGATGCACAGGCGGGCAATATTGTTTTCGTTGGGGATGCTGAAAAGCGTATCGCAGAAGATTATTTGCGTATCTTAAGGTTCTTTAGGTTTTACGCATATTATGGCCAGGGCGATGCAGATGCTAAGGCGTTGCAAGCGTGTCAAAAATTTTCGGATAAAATAGTCACCTTGTCGAGGGAGCGAATTACATCAGAGTTATATAAGATTTTGAGCGTGAATAATTCAAGCCACGTTCTGGATATAATGTTGAATAACAAAGTTTTAGAAGATTTATTTAATACAAATTATGATCGTAAAGTGATGCAGAATCTTTGTGAGCTTCAGGAAAAATATGGTGCTATTAATGTTGAGGCACGTTTGTTTGTAATGTCGGCGTGCCAACCAAAGCTGCATGAGGATTATCTGCGCCTGTCTCATGCTCAATCAAATTTTATGATTAAGTTGATCGCGACGTTAAGTGGTGATTTATACAAAGATATGAAGGCGTTAAAGAAAGCAGTTTTTTATCATGGTAATGATTTGATATTACAAGGATATCTTTTAAGCGGTGCGCTTGAACGTGTAAATATCACAGAAGGATTTATTGAAGTACTTAAGAATTGGAAGGCTCCAAAGTTTCCCGTTACGGGTAATGATCTAATGAAGGAGGGGTATCAAACAGGCCCTGAATTAGGAGAGGAGCTGATGCGTCGTAAGGAAGAATGGCTGGAAGAAGAAATAGAAAGTTTTTAAATATTGTTCCCTGATCGGGAAAGTTTTACACAAGGTGAATATTAATCTTACATTTGCATTGCAAGTTTACATTGCAAGTTTGGATTGCACCGTAAAATTAGGCTTTGCATCAGCAATATCAGCAACATCAACAATTTGGCTATCGCCACCTGGTAATGAAACTTCTACCCAACCGTCATTAAGATCAACGGCTTCAATTGGTGTATTATCGTAACTAGACATAATATTTCCTTTCTTTGTCTATTAACGTTATTCCATAATTATAAAATTACAGGAAAACTGTCAATAAAAAGGATAATTTATCCTCAAAAAATTAAATGTTTTGAATTTTCCCTGATCGGGTAGACATTATAGATAAATAAATATTGCTAATTTAAAGTTTAAAGCGTGAGAGCTGTCCCCAGCTTTGCATCAGTTTTAGGCGCTCGCATCGGCGTCAATGCGTACAAAATAAGACCTGCGGTTTCGCTAAAATATGGTTTAATGGCGCCAATATCTAGGTCTTTTTTTTGTGCTTTTTTTACCAATTTATTAACAGCACCTTCTCTATCTGATTTTTCAAAAGAGGGGAGAACGATTGCAACGCCATCATTAGTTTTAACGACCTTATGCTCTCTACCTCTTTTTGAAGTTTCAGCTTTAATTAGCAATCCAGAAATATCGCGGTAAGACATGATCTTATCCTTTCTAAAGTTACCAATAATAATCTTTTATGGAATTTAAGTTGTACTGTCAATTAAGGGAATAAGTTTTCCTCAAAAATTTAAGGCCATTTTACTTCGGGGGGCATGGACATGAGGATTGCCTCAGTATTACCACCAGTTTTGAGACCAAACTGCGTGCCACGATCATAAAGAAGATTGTACTCAACGTAGCGTCCACGCTTTATCAGCTGCGTTTCGCGTTGTTCATCTGTCCATGTTTTATGCATATGGCGGCGAACGAGTTGCGGGTAGATTTCTAAGAATGTTGTGCCGACATCTTTTGTAAAAGTGAAGTCTTTTTCCCAGTCATCTTCTTTGTAATCATAAAAAATACCACCAACGCCGCGTTGTTCATCGCGGTGAGGCAGGTAAAAATATTTATCGCACCATTCTTTGTATTCAGGATAATAAGCGGGGTCGTGTTTATCACAGCAAGCTTTCAGTGCGGCATGAAAGTCTTTGGTATCATTGACGTTTTCAATCATTGGGGTGAGGTCTGCGCCACCGCCAAACCAGCCTTTGGACGTTACGATCATGCGGGTGTTCATGTGAACTGTAGGGACAAGGGGGCTCTGCATATGGGCGACCAATGAAATGCCAGCAGCCCAAAACTCTCCTTTACTTTCGGCGGCCCCTGGGATTTTTTCTGCAAATTCTGGAGCAAAGTTGCCGTGAACGATTGAGATGTTAACGCCGACTTTTTCAAAAACGCGTCCGCGCATTAGCGATATTTCACCGCCGCCTTTTAAAATGGAGCCACTATGGTTGGGTTCTTCATTTTCGTCACGTGACCATGGTTTGCGTTCAAATTTCCCAACGGGCTTTTCACTCTCTAGCTCGGTTTCAATTTTCTCGAATTCGGCGCAGATGTTGTCACGTAGGTCTCGAAACCATTGCGTCGCTTGCGTTTTTTTGTCATCCCAGTTTTCTGACATTGTGCGCTTACCCTTTAATTTGTCTTAAGGCCTCGCCCGTAATCATGGCGGTGGCGTTAATGATGTTTAGGGAGCGGGTTTTACCTTCCATAATGATTTTAAGGCGGTTTTCGATGGTGGCGTGAATTTCTTCAGGAACACCAGAACTCTCACGGCCGGCAATTAAGATGTCATTTTCACTAAATTTAAACTTTGTGTACGACTCACTGGCCTTGGTTGTCATTAAAACGAGGCGTTTATCGGGGTATGCTTCGTTAAAAGCGTCCCATGAATTGTGTCTAACAATGTTTGCTTCTTCTAAATAATCCATCCCCGATTGTTTTATCTTTTTTAAATCCCATGGAAAGCCGCAAGGCTCAATAATGTCTAAAGTTAGGCCTAGACAGGCACACAGGCGAATTGCAGCGCCTACATTCTGGGGGATATCGGGTTGGTATAAAGCTATATGGATCATAATAGGGGAAACTTATGATTTTTTTCATAGAAAAGCTAGAATTCTTCGCTTGTAATAGGTATTAATATAGTGATATTTCCCTATTTTGGATTTTCTATTCAAGATTTTAACGAGGTAAGCGGTAAAAATGAGTGTAAAAAAAGAAACAAACAGCCCTAAAACAGAAGGTGCGCATGGAGAAGGCGAAACACGCCGTGACTTCCTTTATTTAACAGCTGCTGCATTTGGCGCGGTTGGTGCGGGTTCTGTAGCATGGCCTTTAATTGATCAAATGAATCCAGCGGCAGATACGCTGGCGTTATCATCAACAGAAGTAGATTTAAGCCCAATCGTAGAAGGACAAGCGATTACTGTGATGTGGCGTGGTAAGCCTGTTTTTATTCGTCACCGCACGGAAAAAGAAATTGAAGAAGCACGTGCTGTCGACATCACTGCTTTACGTGACAAGCAAACGGATGAAGATCGTGTGCAAGAAGGTCATGAAAAATGGCTGGTGATGGTTGGTATTTGTACACACCTTGGGTGTGTGCCTGCCGGTCAGAAAGATACTGATGTTAAGGGTGAGTATGATGGATGGTTCTGTCCATGTCATGGTTCACACTATGATAACTCTGGCCGTATCAGAAAAGGTCCAGCGCCAAAGAATTTGGAAGTTCCTGAATATACATTTCTATCAGATACTCTGATTAAAATTGGTTAAGTTTAAAATTGAATAAGGTTTACGTTTATGGGTAGTGGTACAAGACAAAAATTAGATAATCCAGTGATGGAGTGGGTTGATTCCCGCCTGCCAGTCTTTAGCTTGTTGCAAAAAGAATATGGTGTGTTTCCAACACCGAAGAATTTCAATTACTTTTGGAATTTTGGTGCGATTGCTATGGTGATGTTGGTTACGATGATTATCACAGGAATTGTCTTGGCGATGAATTATGCGACAACGGCGACGGATGCATTCGATAGTGTTGAGCGCATCATGCGTGATGTAAACCATGGTTGGTTGCTTCGTTATCTTCATGCCAATGGGGCATCATTCTTCTTTATAGCTGTTTATATCCATATTTTCCGTGGCATGTATTACGGATCATATAAGCAACCGCGCGAGCTTCTTTGGATGCTTGGGGTTCTTATTTTCCTTCTTATGATGGCGACAGCCTTTATGGGGTACGTTCTTCCTTGGGGGCAAATGTCTTTTTGGGGTGCGACCGTTATTACAAATCTATTCTCTGCCATACCGTTGGTTGGTGACAGTATTGTGACGCTTCTTTGGGGTGGCTTTTCGGTTGATAACCCAACATTGAACCGTTTCTTTGCGTTACATTACCTTTTCCCATTTTTGATTGTGGGTGTTGTATTCTTACACGTATGGGCATTGCACGTGACGGGGTCAAACAACCCAACAGGTGTTGAAGCAAAAGGGAAACAAGACACATTGCCGTTTCACCCTTACTACACGATGAAAGATTCATTTGGTATTGTTGTGTTCCTCATTATATACGCGACGTTTACGTTCTTCTTACCGAACGCATTGGGGCACCCAGATAACTACATTCCTGCGGATCCATTGGTAACGCCAGCACACATTGTGCCTGAATGGTACTTCCTTCCGTTCTACGCCATCTTGCGTGCGATTACTTTTGATATTGGTATCCCGTTTACAGATATTGTTATTATTCCTGCAAAATTAGGCGGTGTATTGGCCATGTTTGGCTCAATCGCATTGTTGTTTGTATTACCATTTTTGGATAAACACCCTGTGCGTTCTTCACGTTACAGACCTTGGTTTAAGTGGTTCTTGATTGCGTTTACAGTGAATGCTTTTGTACTAGGTCTTTGTGGTGGTAAACCAGCAGAAGGCTTCTGGGTTCCTTTAGCACAGTTAAGCACTTTTTATTACTTTGCTTTCTTCTTGGCTGTTATTCCGTTCTTAAATAAAAAAGAGCCTGTCATGGCGTTGCCTGAAAGTATTAGTGCCGCCGTTTTAGAAAAGAAAAGCGCTAAATAATGAAAAATAAGATGAAAAATATTAAAATGACAAAAATGATACTGACTTTAGGTGTGGCGATGTTGGTTGCCTTGCCGAATGCCAACGCGGCGGAAAGCTCACACGATATTCCGCACGTTGATTTTAGCTTTAAGGGGCCGTTTGGGACTTATGATCGCGGAGCTTTGCAACGTGGTCTTCAGGTCTACACTCAAGTCTGTTCAGCCTGTCATGGTATGAAATATGTATCCTATCGTAACTTGAGTGATCTTGGGTATAATGAAGCGCAGATCAAGGCGATTGCCGCTCAAAATTCAACAATGGACGGCCCTGATGATGAAGGTGAAATGTTTGAGCGTCCAATGCGCCCAAGTGATGCCTTCAAAGAGCCATACGCGAATGACAAGCAAGCACGTTATGCGAATAATGGTGCGCTTCCGCCAGATTTATCATTGATCGCCAAGGCGCGTGGTGGCGGTGCTGATTACATTTATGCGCTTTTGACTGGTTATGAAGACGCACCAGAAGGCGTAACGCTTTCATCAGGACAACACTGGAACAAATATATGGCAGGTAATAAAATCGCAATGGCCGCGCCATTGTCCGATGACATTATTGCCTATGAAGATGAAAGTCCGACAACGGCAGATCAATACGCAAAAGATGTCTCACATTTCTTAATGTGGGCGGCAGAACCAAAAATGGAAGTGCGTAAGCGCACAGGGATCAAAGTGATCTTATTCTTATTGGTCTTTGCGGGTATTATGTATGCCGTTAAAAAGAAAATCTGGGCTGATCTAAAGAAATAGTTTTTGATCTGTAAAAGGAAAATATGATGAATATTCGTATCTTAACATTATCTGTTTTAGCATTATCAATGTTGGTTGTATCTGCTTGTAATACAATTAGTGGTGCAGGGCGTGATATCCAAAATGCTGGTGAAGCTGTTCAAAGAGCGGCAGACTAAACTTAGTCGTTCATATGGAATTCTCTTTTCTTGCGTGACTCTGCAAATAGGGTAGAATCGTAGGCATGAACGATTTACAAAAAGACATTCTTGATTTTTGGTTTGAAGAAACACAGCCGAAACAGTGGTTTCAGGTGAGTGAAGATTTTGATCAAGCCATTCGTGAGCGTTTCGAAGATGAGTATAATAACGCTTTCGCTGGAAACTATGATGAGTGGCAGAATGATGCTTATGG
>JALZUF010000242.1 GCA_023301785.1 Alphaproteobacteria bacterium
GGCGGTATAGCTCAGGGGTTAGAGCAGAGGAATCATAATCCTTGTGTCCGGAGTTCAAATCTCTGTACCGCCACCAATTTTCTGTGAAATAAGATAAGCGTACTTTAAATAATATTTATATCGCCTTGTGCGATCATATCATCAATATTATTCCAATCATCTGCTGTATTGTGAATACGGGTTAATTGTTGCGCCTCTTGACCCTGATCATTGCCATCTAAATCGATATTAATGAAGGTATCAGTTGCATTTTGCGTTAAGAAAATAAAGTCAGATATAGCTTCTGTGACTTCATCAAATAGATCTAAAAATCCACCTAAACTAATCATGTCACCGTCATCACTACTAAAATCCATGATACGGTTTACACCATTAAAAGCTTCACTGATATTAAAGATAAACATATCTGCACCTGCACCACCGTAGAGTAAATCATTCCCTGTACTGGCATAAATAAAATCATCTCCGTTTTCACCAAAGACGCGGTCTGTTCCTGCTTTACCAGAGAGATAGTCATTACCGTCCTGTCCGTAAAGCGCGTTATCATTTGCATCGCCATAAATTGCGTCTTGATGTTGGCTGCCTACAATGTTTTCAATATTTTTAAGTTCTGCTGCTTTTTCATACGTTCCTGTGTAAAGACTGTGGTCTTGCTTATGCCACGCACCGCCACCGTGATGATCTAAACCAACCCACACAGCTTTGTTAAAGTCAGAGAAGCTAATTGTATCTTCACCATCACCGCCATCATACGTTCCTAGATCCCCTTGATGATAGATATTATCATCACCATCACCGCCATTAATTGTATCGGCACCTGATTGACCGTACAAATGGTCATTCCCTAAGCCACCACTAATGTTATCATCACCATCACCGCCATCGACATAGTCATCACCGACTTGACCCAAAAGATGGTCATCGCCATCTTTACCAAATAAGAAATCGTCACCCGCTTGGCCATAGATAGAGTTGTTATTGGCATCGCCATAAATTGCATCTTGATGCTGACTACCGACTACATTTTCAATGTTCGTTAAAATAGCCGCTTTTTCGTAGGTGCCTGTATATAAACTGTGGTCTTGCTTGTGCCATGCGCCGCCACCCCTGTGGTCTAATCCAACCCAAACAGCTTTATCAAAGCGTGAAAAATTTACAGTGTCTGTTCCTGCGCCGCCATCATATGTACCTAGATCGCCTTGATGATAAATTGTGTCATTACCTTCATCACCATGAATATCATCAGACCCTTGACCGCCATGAAGGCGATCATTACCTGCGCCACCCTCAAGGAAATCATCGCCGCCGTTACCCATCAGTAGATTGGCAACATCATTACCGATTAAAATATCATCAAATGCACTGCCGTAAGCATTTTCAATGATAGCATTAAACGCAATTCCAAAATTTTCAACATTCCCAACAGAGCTATAACTTCCATCAATAAGGCTTAACAGAACGGATTCTGAAGCTCCTCTGGCGTCCAAAGTGTCATTGCCACCAGCATCCCAAATAGCGTGCAGACGATCCCAGTATTGACCGTTCGTCCCCAAATCATAGACATTGTTTCCTGCCGCGAATGTTGTGTTCACGCCGTATAAGTATTGCAACGTTAGAATATCATAAACCATGTATGTTTCTGGTTCATAGGAAAGAGGATTTATCGCATTACGTTCTGCTCCATTGGCACCATCTGAGGCACCGCCACCTTCTTGAGTTTGAATGCTATCTCTGTATGACATGATTGTATTGCCACGATGGTGCTGTTCAATTCCATCAATATCCATTGTTGTGAGGATATCGATCATACCTAAAGTGTGACCAATTTCATGCAGCATTACCATGTGCGAATATTGCCCCGGCGACATTTCCGCATCATTGTCTATGAAGTCAGTGTCAATAATGACATCTCCCAAAAACGGGTAATCACCTTGATTACCTGCTTCGACTGCAGGCCAGCCGCCCCCTGCTAAATCAGCTTCATTGTTATCCCCGCGCTTTCCCATTTCAGCACTATGAAACGTCATATCGGCGGTATTGGGATCAGTGCTGATGACAAAATTTATATTTGTATAGCTTTGGACTAAATCTAAGGCATATTGCGCTAATCCTTTTTGAGCCTCTGTCCATGCTTGATAGTCTGTGTAACCTGGTGTGTAGCCGCCTGTATATGTCTGCTTCATATAATCAAGCTCAGTATTTGCAAAGGCGTATGTAACCGTAACACCTTGCCCTATTTGACTTGAATCACCGTGCCAACCATCTTTGGTAATACCAATTCTGGGATCTCCATATAACAAGGATGTGGGATCGAACGAACCTGCTCCTATCGCTCCTGTATCATTGTTAGTGCTACTTGGCGCTTGTCCCGCGCCATGGTCATGATCATGGTCGAATAAATGCTTCATAATTGGTCCCCATATAGATAATCGTTATCGAATAATGTTTATTCCCATATTAATTATGGCAAGGTTTTATAACAAAAGCAATACGCAGAAGAAAATTATTATATATCAAACACTTAAGCTTGATATTTTAGTACTTTGTACCACCACCATTTCTTTCATTTTTACACGTTTTTTCACCTCTGATTGTGGTATCTTGCTACGAACTTAAATCTAGGACATGAAATGAAAATCGGTATCCTCTCGCGCGGCCCTAAACTATACTCAACAAAACGCTTAGTCGAAGCGGCAAAAGCGCGCGGTCATGACGTTCAAGTCATTGATCCGCTCAAATGTTTTATGAACATCAATTCGGTTGATAACGAAATCCATTATCAAGAAAAAATTCTGAAATTAGATGCGGTTATTTCAAGAATTGGTGCCTCCGTCAGTTTTTATGGCACGGCGATGGTGCGTCAGTTTGAGATGTCTGGTGTTTATGCCTTAAATGGATCGCTCGCGATTAATCGGTCACGTGATAAATTACGTGCGCATCAAATTTTATCACGTAAAAAATTGGGTATGCCTGTGACAGGGTTCGCTCATTCAACAAGCAATATTGATGAGCTTATTAATGTTGCAGGCGGCGCACCACTTGTAATTAAATTATTAGAAGGCGCACAGGGCAAAGGCGTTATTTTGGCAGAAACCAAAAAAGCCGCAGAAAGCGTTATTGAAGCCTTCCGAGGCTTGGAAGCGCACTTTTTAATTCAAGAATTTATTGAAGAAGCTGGCGGTGCAGACATACGTTGCTTCGTCATTGGTGAGAAAGTTGTTGCGACGATGATGCGTAAAGCAACCGATGGTGATTTCCGCTCAAACCTTCATAGTGGCGGTATTGCAGAGAAAATCAAGATCACGCCAGAAGAGCGTAAAACGGCGATAGCCGCGGCCAAAGCTATTGGCCTTGATGTTGCTGGCGTTGACCTTATTCGATCAAACCGTGGCCCGCTTGTATTAGAAGTCAACTCTTCGCCAGGCTTAGAAGGCATTGAACGTACCTCTGGAAAAGACATCGCAACACTCATGATTGAGCACATGGAAAAAAATATCATTCCATCGAAAAAAAGCCGTGCGAATAAAGGATAATACATGACTGATACTTTTATTATTGGCGACACAGAAATCAAACGTGGTGAACGTAAACGTATTTCGTTGGATGTAGCCAAGTTATATGATTTTACAAACATGAATATCCCTATCGAAGTTATTCGCGGTAAAAAAGACGGACCAATTTTATTTGTTAGTGGTGGTATTCACGGTGATGAAATTAACGGCGTTGAAATTGTGCGTCAGTTGCTTTCCAAGAAAGCCTTAAAAACATTGAAAGGCACATTAATTGCCGTGCCTATTGTGAATGTTTTTGGCTTTAATACAAAATCACGATACCTTCCCGATCGCCGCGATCTTAATCGCTGTTTTCCAGGTTCTGAAAATGGATCACTGGCCGCGCAACTGGCGCATACGTTTATGACCGAAATCATTCAAAAATGTACTCATGGTATTGACCTGCATTGCGCCGCCATTGATCGCATTAATCTACCGCAAATCCGCGCTTGCCTTGATGATCCACAGATAGAACAAATGGCCGAAGCTTTCCGTGTTCCTGTTGTTATGCACTCCGAGTTGCGTGATGGATCATTGCGTGCAGCAGCAAAAGATTTAGGAATTCCGACACTTCTTTTTGAAGGCGGTGAATCGTTACGCTTTAATGGCAAAGTAATCAAAAGCGGTGTTCAAGGCGTTTTATCGGTTATGCGTGAAATTGGTATGCTCAACCCACTAAAGAACAAACCAGCAGATAAAGAAATTTTTGTAGCGCGTTCGAGTCATTGGATACGCGCGCCGCATAGCGGGATTTTGTCGGTCAAAAAGAAGATTGGACAACGCGTTCGTAAAGGTCATGTTTTGGGTATCATTTCCGATCCTTTCGGTGTTGAGCGTTATGAGATAACAGCGCGCCGCACAGGTATTATTATTGGTGCGGCAACGTTGCCCTTATTGAATCGTGGTGATGCCGCATTCCATGTCGCAACATTTGAGGATGCTTCAACCGTAGAAGAGCATGTTGATATTTTCGAAGAAGAAATGGACGGCAATAATACAGGCCGCTTTTTAAATTAATATTATTTATCTGCTTTTTTCATTAATTCTTTAGCTTGTTTTATAATCGTTTCTTTACTTGGGAGCGTTGAGGCATAAGCCTTTCCAAGCGGGATATAGCTATCCTCTGCTGTATGGCGTGCCACGTTCTTTTTATCATGAAGCAGTGTCATTAATTCTTCGGAGACTGATCCTGTTTTGCGACATTCATCGACAATCAAAATATTGTCACAACCTTTTAATGCCTTAAGAATTTCTTTTTCTGGTAACGGGCAAAGCCAGCGCAAATCAATAATTCGAGTTTTATACTTACGCTCGAACTCTTTCATCGCTTGGCAGGATAAATAATAGCCATTACCGTAAGTCACGATAGCGAGTTCTTTACCGTCGCCATATTGTCCCACTTGACCATAAGAAATTGGCTTAACGTCATTATAAATAAAACTCCACTCAATGTCTTTTTCTTCATGCAGATCTTTGGTCATGTAAAGTGCGATAGGCTCTAAGAACACGATGATGCGTTGCTCTATACGCGCAAGACGAATACACTCACGTAACATAGAGACCGCGTCAGCACCATTACTAGGACACGCGACGATGACTCCCGGAATATCGCGTATGACGTTGAAACTATTATCATTGTGAAAATGACCACCAAAGCCGCGCTGATAGGCCAATCCAGCAACACGTATGATCATAGGGTTCGTGTATTGACCACTTGAAAAAAACGATAATGTTGCCGCTTCACCGCGTAACTGGTCTTCGGCATTATGCAGGTACGCCAAGAATTGAATTTCAGCAATAGGCAGAATATTATTGTGTGCCATACCAATAGAAAGACCGAGAATTGTTTGCTCATCAAGCAGGGTATTTATAACACGTGCAGGCCCAAAATTTTTGTGTAAATTTGCTGTGACATTATAGACACCGCCTTTAGGGCCAATATCTTCACCCGCCAATACAATTTCAGGGTGCTTAAGCATAGCATCATGGAGCGCCCAATTAATTAACTTTGCCATGTGTGCAGGCTCTTTTTGTGCGTCATGAAAGCGGCCAAAAAGTTCTTTTCGGTTCGATTCTGAAACTTTATTTTCTAAGGCTAGTGCTTTACGTTTTGGTGGTACGATGCTCGCCATGACGTCTTTTGCATTTTTCAGTTTAGGGCGTTTGATTGCCTTTTCTGCGGCTTTGGCGATTTCAGATTCTATTTGGTCGTACAGATCTAAAATCTCTGGTGCGGTCATCATCTTGTTTTTAATCAACAATCCTGCGGAATGTAACAACGGGTCATCCGCCTCCATTGCTTCGATTTGATTTTGGGACATATAAGCGTGCTGGGCGTCTGCGCCTGCATGGCCATATAAGCGAACGCAGTTGAAATGTAAAAAAGCAGGCCGTCTATTAACGCGCACGTAATGTTGCGCCGCATTGGCGACCTTGTATGTATCAAAAATATTAAGGCCATCACATTCAAAATATTTAAGCCCTGCGTGATTTTCGTATCTATTCTTTACCCAGTCTTTAGGCGTAAATGTCGAAATACCAATATTGTTATCTTCGCAAACAAATAAAATGGGCATGGGGTTTTCTTGGTAGGATGTCCATGCCGCGGTATTTATGGCGCCCGTTGCCGTTGAATGATTGACGGACGCATCTCCAAAGGAACAAACCGAAATAGAATTATGGGGTAGGGTATTTTCTAGCTTCAATTTTTTATTGAGATCAATACTGAACGCCGCCCCAACAGCCTTCGGAAGGTGCGAAGCAATGGTACTGGTTTGTGGGGGAACAAATAACTCTTTTGAGCCCAGTACTTTATGGCGACCTTGCGCAATAGGGTCTTCGGATGATGCGGTAAATGATAACAACATATCCCATACGATATTTGTATCAGGTTTCTTTTTAGAACGTTCAATCAAAAAAGCCGCGTCGCGATAATGTAAAAAAGCAATATCATCAACATTCAAAGCCGCCGCGATTGCCGCGTTGCCTTCGTGACCTGAGCTGCCGATTGTGTAGAAGGCTTCGCCGCGCTTTTGTAGTTTACGGGCAATCATATCAAGGTGGCGCGATACCAACTGACTTTTAAAAATACGTATTGCCGCCGTTTTATCTAAGCCAGCATCAGAGATATCATAGTCTTTAATGTTTAAAGTTTCAGGGGCTTGAAGCTTATTGAGAAAATTCTGATGGACGACTTCAGCGCGATCTAATGACATAATATAATTCTTTGTGCTTATGATATCTATATTTTTGTAAATCCATTTTAGCAAGATCGAGGTGTAGAAACTATATTTTAAAAATTAAAATCAATCTTTGGTGTTCTTATTGTAAATAAGATATGATTTTTTCATGAAAAATATATGGATGCGCATTTTGAAACCTAGAGGCCCATGGGCAAAGGGCTTAGTTTTACTCTCTCTCGCTATCTTTTTATGGATTTGGACCAATGGGCACTTTGAAATAATTCAGCAATATCTGGATACTGAAAGATTCACACTGACCCTTGGGGAAAGCAAGATTACCCTTTATGCAGCTGTGAAGGCATTATTTTTTATTGTAATTATCTTTTGGATTGCCGCAACGGTCTCTGATTTTTCAGATAAACGCATTTCAAAAATGACAAGCATTCGCGTTGCAAACAGATCACTTATTCAAAAAATACTTCAAATTGGCATCTACTTTTTCTCATTTATTATCACGATGAATGTTTTGGGCATTAACCTTACCAGCTTGACTGTGTTAAGTGGTGCTATTGGTATTGGTTTGGGTTTTGGTTTACAAAAAATCACTTCTAATTTTGTGAGTGGTATTATTTTGCTTATGGAGAGGTCTCTTGAGATTGGTGATCTAATTGAACTAGAAGATGGTACAGTTGGTTATGTTCGAAAATCATCATCACGTGCCACCTTGATTGAGACTATTGATGGTAAAGAAGTGCTGGTTCCGAATGAAGAATTTATCATTAAACAAGTAACGAATTGGACATTAAGTGACCCAAGCGCCCGCGTCACCATTAATTTTGGCGTGTCATATACATCTGATATTGAAAAGGCACGTGACCTTGTTTTAGCCGCAACAACAGCTCACGAGAGAACCTTAAAAGACCCTGCCCCTGCTTGCCACTTAGATAATTTTGGTGACAGTTCTGTTGATTTTATTCTTTATTTTTGGATACAGGATATTAACGCAGGATTTCGTAATATTAAAAGTGAAATCATGTTTGATATTTGGAATAGGTTTAAAGAAAACGATATTGAAATCCCGTTCCCACAACGTGACCTGCATATTAAAACCCCAGAAGACCTCATGAAAGCCGTCAAATAATGGAAGATGAAAGAAAAATATTTCATGCACATAGCATCGAAGGCAATGGTAAAGGCATTAGATTGGAAGGAGATGAAATTTCTCCCGCCCTTAAAAGCGACACTCTGGCATGGGTTCATTTAAATGGAAACTTGCCTGAAACACGGGCATGGCTTGAAAAAGAAGTAGATTACTTAGATAATATTATCTTAGATGCCTTGCTGGCAGAAGAAACACGCCCGCGTGTTATGGAGTTCGATAATGGCGCACTTCTTATCTTACGCGGCGTTAATTTAAACAAGGATTCACAACCTGAAGACATGATATCAATTCGTCTTTGGATTGATGGTAGTCGAATTATTACGGTTGGTCGTCGCCCATTGAAGGCTGTGAAAGATCTGCAAGAACTATTAGCTAACGGCAAAGGCCCTAAAAATTCTGGTGATTTTCT
>JALZUF010000243.1 GCA_023301785.1 Alphaproteobacteria bacterium
AGCAAGGCCGCTTACGAACTTGCAAACACAATGAAATCTTGCGCGTACGCAATTGCTTTCATACAAGAACCTCCACTCTATGCCAAAGGGATCACGGGCTTTACTCGTTATCTCAATCTTTCTGCTCCAATTTCTGACCGTCCACGTGCGGCCATCATTGCTACAAAGAACATTTCTCTGTGGCCTTCTCCCTCCTTATCTTCCCCAGACGTGGCCGTAGCCCTGTGGAAGAGAAGTGAGTCCGAAGCTCCTATTGTTCTCATCTCGATGTATTGTCCCAGCACTGATTCCTTTGATCACCTGCTTCCGGCCTTACAATATGCCCAACGAAATAACTATCAGGTCATAATGAGTGGTGACTCCAATGCTAGATCTACTCTTTGGGGTTACCCAGTAGCAGAGGAAAACGCCCGCGGCGTTGCCTTTGATAACTTTATTGCTCCCTTCCCCCTTCGCTGCCTCAACCAGGGCAGGGTCATCACGTGGAGAGCCGGCTCCCGGCACTCCACCATAGATGTTGCCTTCTGCACTCAGAACTTGCTCGAGCAAATTACCTCTTGGAAAGTTTCTTCCTCTTACTCCTCTGATCACTCTGCTCTAGAATTTAACATTCGTGCACCGCCGGCCCTGCCACAGCGGGCCGTGGGGAAAGCCGACTGGTCCGTGTACCAGAATCACTTGGTGCAGGAACACAAGAAATACTCTCCTCCCATCAAATGGTCCATCAATCAAATGGAATCAGAATCCCGCTCCATCATCAAGTCCATGCTGACCGCTTTCAACAAGGGCTGCCCACTCTCTACTCCAAAACCTCACTCCCAGGCGGTACCGTGGTGGAATGAATCCATAGGTGAGCTGAAAACTTTATATCATAACTCTCTTATGCACTGGTATGACCACCCCTCGGCGGAAGCCCAAGAAGCTGTCGACGCGGCTAAACTAACATACTATAAGGCCATTGTTGCTGCCAAGACAGCATCATGGCATGAATATCTGTCCCAAGTCACTACAGCTCATGAAATGGCTGCTCTAAACCGTTGTTTGGAGAAAGACAAGATGAAGCCCATTGGCCTCCTCATGCTTGGAGATGTGACAGCATCGGGAGAGGAGTCGGTTCAACTGTTAGCAGACACCCACTTCCCTGGACATATCAAGACAACTCTTGATCCTGTCGTCTCCTCTCGAAAGAGAGCCCGCCGTTTGCCTCATGCTCAGCTCATGAATAATCATAAATATCTTGATGTTGAATATGTGCGTTCCATATTCTCTACTTTTGGTGCTCTTAAAGCATGCGGCCCGGACGGAATCCGGCCCATTCTACTCCATCACCTTCCAGAAGTTGTTTTGCAACGCATTGTTGCACTATACAAAGCCACACTGGTTTTTGGATACACCCCTAGGATTCTGCGAGAGAATAATGTTATTTTCCTGCCCAAGGCAGGGAAGGATGACTATTCTCTTCCCAAATCATACCGTCCCATAACTTTAGCTCCATTCCTGCTCAAAGGTCTTGAAAAGGCTATTCTCTGGCGTCTAGAGTCTACCATCCTCAAAAGAACGGTGTTCAGTAAACACCAACATGCTTTTCTCCCCGATAGAGGCTGCGACTCGGCTCTCTCAGATGCTTTTGACTATGTTGAAAAAGCTACACTCTCCAACAAGAAGGCTCTCTGTGTCTCAATAGACATTAGAGGAGCCTTCGATAATGTTGATATCGAGGCAGCCATTGCTGCCTTAAAACGTAAACGTCTCCCTTTCTGGGCTCTCCGGTGGTATGAGCATTATCTCAAATCACGTTTCTCTACCATTTCAATAAATGGTAGCAAGCTTACTTTTCTTCACACCAGAGGGACACCTCAAGGTGGGGTGTGCAGCCCGATCCTCTGGATTATCGTTTTTGACGATCTTCTTGACTCCATCAACCTTGGTACGGGAGCCAGAGCTGTCGGTTATGCTGATGATTGTCTCATTATTATCTATGGAGATGACATGGATGTGATGGAGACTATTGCACAACATGCAATAGCCCAGGCCGAAGCCTGGGGCCTCCGGACTGGTCTTACCATATGCCCTGATAAATCTAAGGCCATTGTCTTTTCCTCCTCCCTCTATCTTGGCAGAAGGCCTCGACTTCTTCTCAACGGAAAATGCCTCCCAGTGGTCAGCGAGATCAAGTACCTGGGGGTAATTTTTGACTCCACTCTCTCCTTTCACTCCCATATTGTTGACAAGATCGACAAAGGGAAGAAACTCCTTGCAATTCTCAATTCAATTGTCTCCTCCAAGTTCGGCCCAGTGGCCAGACTTATCAGATGGGCCTTCCAAGCCATAGCTTTGCCCAGACTGACTTATGCCTGCCACATATGGGGCCGCCATGCCCAGCGTAGCAGCCACAGGGTAAAGCTCCGTAAGCTGTCGCGCCTGGCGTGCCTGGCCATTGCCTCGCCCTTCCCGCACTCGCCTACCTCCGGACTGGAGGTCTTGTGCAATATCACCCCTCTCCACCTCTCCATTCTCAATGCTGGCTTCATAAAAATGGTCAGAGTCAAACACTCCTTCTCCCACACCTGGATCGGCAGACATCGATCCCGTCTGGGACATCGTCTCTGGTGGGAACACCAATTTGAGTCAGATATTCCAGACTGGTATTCTCAAATTGCCCCGCCTTCCACCACACGGAACATTTTCCGTAATTTCTCCATTTGTACTGACCTTGTCTCTACACCTCCAGATCCCCTGGACCTTGATGTCTTCACGGACGGCTCCCGTCAACGTGTTGATGACGTATATCAAGTGGGCCAGGGCGCACAGGTCTACTCCTCTGGAGTCAAAACGATTCATCAATCTTTTCGTCTTCCAGATTACTGCTCCGTCTCCCAGGCAGAACTAGATGCAATCCTCCAGATCGGCCGCCGTCTCCTCAACATCTCCACGTCCAACCGCCGCATCCGCGTGTTCTCCGACTCCCTCTCCTCCCTGTTTGCGCTGCGCAACACCAGATTCCGCTCGGATCTAGAGTCCCAGACTCTAGCCACATGGATCTCTCTGGCGAACCGGAACACCGTCTCGTTCCATTGGGTGAAAGCTCATGTCAACATCCCTGGAAACGAGAGGGCGGACTTTCTAGCCAAAGCTGGAACAGAACTCCCTTCCGTAACATCTCCTCTTCCTCCCCCACGTCATGCTATCAAACCATTCATGTACAAAGTCATCGCCAAGCGGTGGCAGCTTGAATGGGAAAACAGACCGGACTGCGAGCAGACTCGTTACTGGCTACCCTTTGTCCCTACCCTTTTGGAACATGCCAAGCATTTCAATCTCACCCGCCCCGAAATGTCCCTGGTAACCCAGTTCATCACTGGGTTCAACAACTTTGGTAGGCATACCAAAAATAAAGGTGAAATTTCTTATGGTCCCTGCCGCCTCTGCGGCCATCCCTCTGAATTTTCTTGGCATCTTGCCACTGACTGCCCTATGGCAGATCCACTCCGTTTCGCCTTCTTTGGCTCTGCCGGCCCAGAGGACGGCTGCTGGGACATTCCCGGTCTCCTTGCCTTTATCAAATCCCCGCCAATCTATGCCCTCCTTACCACCAGACATCCCGGGCGGCCACTGCCGCCTGCGGCCCAATAAAATGTCCCATTCTAATTTTCATTTCTTTATAGGCTCCGTCCTATAATTCCTTCTCCAAGCCTCCTGCTTCCCCACGGCGAGCCGACCCGGGGGCGTCCTCCTCCAACCCAATCCCTGAGAGCGACTTTGAGCGGAGAGCCTTTGACCAAACCACCGGGAGAAGAAGAAGATTGTGATAAAGAGATATCCCTTCTTAATATGTTTATGATTATGTTTCTGTAAAGTTCAGCCCATCCTGCACGCATAGTGGAGGGTGAGCTTACCAGGGGTGGGAACGAGGATTTATGTGCGGCGGATCGGAGCTTTGAACTCTTTTGCAAAATATCGAGAAATATACGGCTTATTCAACAACAACAAGGGGAAAATGGAAAAAGTCACTTCCAGCAAAATCTTGACCTCTGTTTTTGACCCTTCCCTTAAAATGAATTTGAGAAGTGTAAAACCACATTTTATCCTCAATATGTATTTAATTGACCCTAAAACCC
>JALZUF010000244.1 GCA_023301785.1 Alphaproteobacteria bacterium
GCCGATTGGATTATGGCGGCTATTGTTGGTATGGCAGGGATTGAGCCGCTTCTAAAAGCGATAGAGCAGGGCACTTGTGTTGCGATTGCCAATAAAGAACCTCTCGTTGCCGCAGGTGAATTGGTTCTTAAATCTGCTCAACAGGCGGGAACAAAGATCATTCCCGTTGATAGCGAACATAACGCCATCTTTCAGGTTTTTGAAAAAGATAATAAAGAAGCCATTGAGCGTATTATCCTTACCGCATCAGGCGGCCCATTTTTAAATATGTCTTCAGAAGAAATGCAGAGCGTTACAACTGATCAAGCATTGGCGCATCCTAATTGGAGCATGGGACAAAAGATTTCGATTGATAGCGCCACAATGATGAATAAAGCCCTTGAGGTCATAGAAGCGCATTACCTGTTTGATATGCCAGCCGACAAGATTGATGTTTTAGTGCATCCTCAATCCGTAATTCACTCTATGGTTGAATATCAGGACGGTTCTGTTTTGGCGCAAATGGGGGCTTCTGATATGTCGACACCCATTACAAATGCGTTGGGATATCCAGAACGATTAACAACGCCTGGACAAAAGCTTGATTTCAAACAAATGAAACGCCTTGATTTCGAAGAGGTTGACCATACACGTTTTCCAACAATTCAGCTTGCTTATGATTGTTTAAAAAAGGGGCAGGCGGCCTGTATCGCTTTAAATGCCGCCAATGAAGTCGCGGTAAATGCGTTTTTAAACCATAAAATCGCCTTCTTAGACATATATAAAATAATTCAAGAACAGTTAAATAATTTAAAAACAAGCAGTATAGATGATTTAAACTCAATACTTGCGTATGACAAAGACGTGCGCGAGCAAACAGAATCCTATATACTCTCTAACAATCTAAAAATCACAAAGGTTATGTAATGAATTCTATTTTTGATCTCTTCCAACTCGCCGCTAGTAACCTTTGGTTTTATGGCGGTGTTTTCATACTTGTTTTGTCTTTATTGGTGTTTGTTCACGAATGGGGACATTACATTGTTGCACGCCTGTGCGGCGTAAAGGTTGAAGTATTTTCGATTGGCTTTGGTAAGGAGCTTTTTGGTTGGAATGATAAAAATGACACCCGTTGGAAAGTCTCTTTAATTCCTCTTGGTGGCTACGTCAAAATGTTTGGCGATACAGATCCTGCAAGTGCGGGCCACACGGATAGTGTTCAAGACGGCGAAACAATCCGTCCATTTACAGAAGACGAGCGTAGCGTCGCTTTTTTCTCTAAATCAGTATGGAAGCGTGCGTTGATCGTTTTTGCTGGCCCAGCCATCAACTTCTTATTTGCGATTATCCTATTAGCAGGGATGTACTCAATATATGGCCAACCCGTTACTGCACCAACGGCGTCTGCTGTTGTTGCGGGTAGTGCGGCTGATCAGGCTGGTTTTCAACCACATGATACCATTGTCACTATTGATGGTGAGAAAATTCAGCGTTTTGAAGATATTCGCCGTATCGTAAGTGTGGCGCTTGATACGCCTCTAGATTTTGAAGTACAGCGCGGTGAAGAGGTTGTCTCGATGACAGCCACACCGAAAAAAGAAGAAATCACAGATCGCTTTGGTTTTACTCACTCTCGTGGGTTATTGGGTATTATTGGTCCTAATGACGGCATGGCGATTAAGAACATCACGAAAGTGGGTAATCGTTCCGTTGAAACGCCAGACCAAATTCGTCAGGCACTCCTTAAAAACATGGATAAGCGTACGACAATCGAGCTTGATCGTGGTGAGCAGATTGATAGATTCGTCATTGCGCCTCTAAGCACTCTCAATCAAGGGCTTAAAGGTATAGATAAAGAAAGTGTTGAAGCTAATGCTTTAGTGCTCGCTAATAAAACAGGTGAGTTCTTATTGAAACCTGGAGTTGTTCATGGTGTGAAGGCTTCTGTTGTTGAAACATGGCGTATTACAACATCTACCATGAAAGCTTTAGGGCAAATGTTTACAGGTACACGTAGTGCGACGGAACTTGGTGGTATTATCCGTATTGGCGCTATTGCTGGTGATATGGCGCAAATGGGATTGTTGGCAATTATTACATTTACGGCACTTCTTTCCATAAACTTAGGACTTATTAACTTATTCCCAATCCCAATGCTAGACGGTGGTCACTTGTTGTTTTATGCCATTGAAGCCGTAAAGGGCAGTCCTGTAAAAGAACGCGTCCAAGAATACGCTTTTAGGTTTGGATTTGTCGTTTTAATTGGTATGATGCTATTTGCAAACTTAAATGACTTGTTCCAGCTCTTCATTAAAGGGTAATTTAAGGGAATAGCTTGTTTATGGCTTTGCAATGCCTTGATAAGAGGCTTGTTTCAACGTTCAAAATAACTTAAAGCTATCCTTATGATTATAAAGACATTCTCACATATATTATGCGCTGTGGCGGTTATCTCAACCACTTTGCTTCTTTCTGCATCTCATTCAAATGCACAATTCCAACCTTATTATGAACAAGCTAATACCGTTCAAGAAATTCGCGTTAATGGCGTTGAACGTATTGAACCGTCAACTGTTCTGACCTATTTAGGTTTACAAGTTGGTGAAGAAGTAACCACTGACAACCTAAACGAAGCATTGAAAAACTTATATGCCACTGGCTTATTTGCCGATGTTAATGTTCGTTTGAACAAAGGTGTCTTGCTTGTTGATGTAACTGAAAACCCAATCGTTAATCAGATTGCGTTTGAAGGAAATGATAAAGTTAAAGATGATGAATTGTTACGAGAGATTTCACTTCGTCCTCGTCAAGTTTATACAAGAACACAAATTCAAAATGATGTTGGTCGTTTGTATGAAATTTACAGACGTTCAGGTCGCTTTGCGGCAACGATTGATCCTAAGATTATTCAACTTGACCAGAACCGTGTGAACTTGGTTTTTGAAATCACCGAAGGAACTATTACAAAAATCAAAGGTATCCGTTTTGTTGGTAATGAAGTTTATGATGATAAAACCTTGGCGTCTGAGCTGTCGACAAAGGAAGATCGCTGGTATCGTTTCTTGTCCTCTGATGATCGCTATGACCCAGATCGTATTGAATACGACAAAGAATTATTACGCCAGTTTTACTTAAAAGAAGGTTATGCCGATTTCCAAGTGACGGCTGCAAATGCAGAACTAGCAAACGGACAAGAAGAATTCTACCTCACATTTAACGTCGATGAAGGTCCACGTTATAAAGTGAACCAAATTGCTATTGATTCAAACCTTCGTGGTTTTGATGGTGCCGGTTTACGTGACAATGTTTCGTTCTTACCCGGTCAATGGTATAACGCGGATGAAGTCGATGTTACTGTCCAAGCCATGACAAATGCGCTTGGTGACAAGCAATACGCGTTTGTTGATATTCGTCCAGAAACAAAAAGAAATACAAACGACGATTCCGTTGATATCACGTTTAACATTGAGGAATCACCACGCGTTTTCGTAGAGCGTATTGATATTAATGGTAATGTTAGAACACTTGATAAAGTGATCCGTCGTGAAATGCGCCTTGTTGAGGGCGACCCTTTCAACCGTAGTAAATTAGCAAAATCTGAACAGCGCTTACGTGACATTAACTTCTTTGAAAATGTTCGTGTTTCAACATCTCAAGGATCTGCTCCTGATAAAGTTGTTGTTGATGTTGATGTTACTGAACAATCAACGGGTGAGCTTTCCATTGGTGCAGGTTTCTCGACAAACGATGGTCCATTAGCTGACTTACGAATTCGCGAACGTAACTTATTAGGGAAGGGACAAGATCTCTTGTTCTCAACCACGATTGCTGGCGAAAGAACACAATTTGAAGCTTCCTTTACTGAGCCACATTTCCTTGACCGTGATTTAGCGGCAGGTGTTGATGTCTTCCACAGTACACAAGACTTACAAGATGAAAGCTCTTTTGACCAAAACAGAACAGGTGGCGCACTTCGTATGGGCTATCCTTTATCTGAAAAATGGCGCCAGAGTTGGAAATACCGAATTGAAAATAATGAAATTGATAATGTTGATGCCACTGCGTCACGTTTTATCCGTGACCAAGAAGGTAAACGTACCACATCTGCAATCAGTCAGCGTTTAGCGTATGATGATCGCGATAGCCGATTATTTCCAACCGAAGGTCTATATACATGGATTGATGGTGAAGTCGCAGGCCTTGGTGGTGATGCTAAATATGTATCTGGTAAGTTGGGGTCTAATTACTACATTCCAGTTTACAAACGTAGTGTGATTTTGGACTTCTTAGGCGAAGTTGGTGCGATCGGCGGCTATGGAGACTCTGATGTTCAGATTAACGAGCGTTTCTACCTAGGTGGTAACACATTGCGTGGGTTTGAACGCGCTGGTGTTGGTCCTCGTGACAGCTTAACTGACGACTCACTTGGTGGTAATTTCTTCTATCGTGGATCTGCGGAATTAAAATTCCCAATCGGTTTCCCTGAAGAGCTAGGGATTGCTGGACATACATTTACAGACTTTGGTTCCCTATGGGAACTGGATGAAACAGGCATAGGTATCTTTGACGAAAACAGTCTTCGTGCCGCAGCTGGTGTTGGTATTTCATGGAGATCTCCATTAGGACCAATTCGTGTTGATTTTGCACAGCCGTTCTTAGATGAAGACTTTGATAAAGACGAAGTATTCCGTTTCAGTTTTGGAACGCGCTTCTAATACAAAAAGAAAGTAACCTAAAATGTTATCCTTAATTACAAAAAGATGCCTTTTTGTCTTGGCCTTGGTTTGTATATCGGCTCCTATGGCTTTGGCGCAAAATGTAAATATTGCGGTTGTTGATGTTGAGAAAATCCTCACTGAATCAGCGGCTGGCAAAAGCATTCAACAACAATTAAAAACGCGTAGAGAGTCTTTTCAAAAGGAGTTTTCTGCTCGTGAAGACAACCTTATGAATGCGCAAAAAACATTAATCAACCAAAAGGCTGATTTAAGCCCTGAGGAATTTGCGAAAAAACGAGATGACTTTGAAAAACAACTGTTGGAAACCAGAAACCTTTTTCAAAAAAGGCGTAATTCGTTGGATAAGGGGCTAAGTAAATCCTTATCTGATTTAAGAAAAAATATCATTCAAGTTTCTGCTGAGGTTTCAAACGAAAAAAACTACCAGATTGTTTTGACCCGTGACTCTGTTGTCATCGTAGAAAAAGAAATTGATATTACAGAGACGGTTTTATCGCGTTTAAATGCCAAAGTTTCAAACATTCCATTAGATGTGAAGTAAGTTATGGCTGATCCTAAGTTTCATAAAATATCTTTGCCAAAAACGCTTAAAGAATTGGCAGACATCGTAGATGCTGAAATTCATACTGGCGATAGCGATACTGTTATTGAAGATGTTCAGGCGCTTGATAAAGCAACAGATAAGCAAATCAGTTTCTTAGACAATATTAAATATAAAGATGATTTTAAAACCACAAAAGCCGGCGCTGTTATCGTTTCGCCGAAGATGGTTGAATTTGCACCCAAGGGGTGCGCCTTATTGGTATCTAAAAATCCTTATAAAGCCTACGCGCTGATTGCACAGAGTTTTTACCCCGCTAATGCGCCAGCAGAGAATATATCTGCTCAAGCGATTATCTCAGACACGGCCACTGTAGGAAGCGGTTGCCACATAGAAGCGGGCGTGGTTATTGCCGATGGCGTTACTATTGGAAATAATTGCTGGATTGAGGCAAATGCCGTTATCCAAGAAAATGTTGAAATTGGTGACAACTCACGTATTGGCGCAAATGCTTCCGTTAGTCACGCTAAGATCGGCAATGGCACAAGACTTTACCCTGGCGTACGGGTTGGGCAGGATGGATTTGGCTTTGCGATTGATCCTGCGGGTCATGTTAAAGTGCCGCAATTAGGGCGTGTTATCATCGGTGATCATGTTGAAATTGGCGCAAACAGCTGCGTTGATCGTGGGGCAGGGCCAGACACAATTATTGGCAATGGCACATGGATTGATAACGCCGTACAAATTGGCCATAACGTTAAAATAGGTAAGGGCTGCGTCATTGTCGCCCAAGCTGGCGTGGCTGGAAGCGCTACGATAGAAGATTATGTTGTTATTGCAGCGCAAGTAGGCGTAGCAGGGCACCTTACTGTTGGTATGGGCTCTCAAATAGCCGGACAATCAGGTGTCATGCAAAGCTTGCCTCCAGGATCAAAGGTGATGGGTTATCCCGCTTTACCCATTAAACAGTTTTTGCGACAGGCCGTTGTGCTAAAGAATTTGACGAAATCCAAAAAATGAGAATAATAGAGAACCATGACTGAAGAAAATAAAACAGAATTTGAGCCTATTCCTATTACCGAGATCATGGATATGATTCCGCATCGTTATCCGATCCTTTTGGTTGATCGTTTAATTGATTTTCAACAGGATGTCGGCGCGACTGGCCTTAAAAATGTAACATTCAACGAACCTCACTTTATGGGTCATTTCCCTGGCGCACCAGTGATGCCAGGTGTTTTAATCGTTGAGGCCATGGCGCAAACTGCGGCCATATTTGTTGTCCAAACTCTTGGCGAAGAAGCACGCGGCAAAATTGTGTACTTCATGAGCATTGATAATGCCAAATTCCGTAAGCCTGTTGTACCAGGTGATAGCCTTCATATTCACGTTGAAAAAATTCAACATCGTGGCCCTGTCTGGAAATTCCAAGGAAAAGCCAAAGTTGATGGTAAAGTATGTGCAGAAGCCGTTATTACGGCGATGTTGACAGACCAAGACGCTGGCTAGCATTTTCTAAATGAATTACCTGCTTCTGTATTTAGTAAGCATAGCGATAATTCATACGTGTAACACACTGTAAAATTAAGTGTGTTGCGGGTTTCCAAGGTTTTTCGTATTTTATTAACATGACAAATTCTAATATACATCCTACTGCCATTATTGAAGATGGCGCAGACATTGGCGCAGGTTGCCAAATTGGCCCATATTGCATCATCGGTGCGAATGTAAAGTTGGGCGATAATTGCGAGCTTAAAGCGCATGTCGTTGTTGATGGCTATACAACCATTGGTGAGGGCACAAAAATCTTCCCTTTCGCCTCAATCGGCACAGCGCCGCAAGACCTTAAATACCAAGGTGAAAAATCAGAACTTATTATCGGTAAAAATAATACCATTCGTGAACATGCAACAATGAACCCTGGCACCAAAGACGGTGGCATGAAAACTATTGTTGGTGACAATGGCTTATTCATGATGGCCACACACGTGGCGCATGACTGTAAGCTTGGCAATAATGTCATCATGGCAAATAACGCAACATTGGGTGGGCATGTCACCGTTGGTGACCGCGTGCTTATCGGTGGCTTGGCCGCCGTACATCAATTTGTACGTATTGGATCATTTGCCGTTATCGGTGGTATGAGCGGCGTTGAGAGCGATGTGATACCATTTGGTCGAGTAAAAGGTGAACGTGCTGCATTGGCAGGGCTAAACCTTGTCGGCCTTGAGCGTGGCGGCTTTAATAAAGATCAAATCAAACTTATCCAACGCGCCTTTAAGGGTATCTTTAATGGCGATGGAAACCTTGATGAACGCCTTGATAAAGTTGCCCAAGAAAATGATAGTAATGAGCTTGTTACACAAATTGTAGATTTTGCCCGCCACAGAGAGAAATTCGGACTATGTCAGCCGGAAAAGAAATCAGCTTAGAGTCTGATCAACCTATTCATAAATTAGCGATTATCGCCGGTAGTGGAACACTGCCGCGTGATCTATATGCTCGATGTCTTGAACTTGGTATGGAATGTCATGTCATTGGTTTTAAGGGACACACAGACCACATCACGCCCGATCTTTGGGGTCAGGTTGGCAAAGCGTCACAAATCACCCAATATCTGTATAACAACAATATTTCTGACATGGTCTTTATTGGCGGTATTGCAACACCAAATATACGCACCCTTCGCATAGATTGGATGACTGTAAAATTCTTTGTGCGAACATGGTTGAAATCTTTTGGTGATAGCAATGTCTTGAGTTCAGCGCGTACTGAGCTTGAAAAAATGGGGTTTACACTGCATGGCATTCATAAATTTATGCCTGAATTATTGATGCCTGAAGGGCTATTGGGGCAATGCATTCCAGATCAAGCGTTGAACAACGACATTGAGCTAGGCATCCAAGAAGCTTATAAGCTGGGAGAAGCTGATGAAGGACAAGCGGTGCTTGTTAAAGATGGTGATATCATTGCTCGTGAGAATAAAAAAGGTACCAACTGGATGATTAAAAATCATGATACCGATGGGGCTATTCTCATTAAAATGTGCAAACCACAACAAGACATGGATATGGATTTACCAACAATAGGTCCAAAAACTGTTCAAATATGCGCCGATAGCGGCGTGATAGGGATTGTTGGTGAAGCAGGGCGTATGTTAATTGCTCAGCAAGACGATGTGATCGCTTTGGCCGACACGCTTGATGTTTTTGTATACGGAAGTCCGCAAGACAATGCCTCCCAGCTTGATCAGGAAGAATTACATGCCTAAACATATATATCTTATGGCGGGCGAAGCGTCTGGTGATTTTTTGGGCGCTCAGCTTATGAAGGCTATCAAATCTCAAGCGCCTGATACTATCTTTTCAGGCGTTGGTGGTGATTTAATGATAGAGCAGGGGCTAGAAAGCCTTTTCCCCATGAATGACCTGTCTGTTATGGGCATCGCAGAGGTTCTTCCACGTTTAAGGTTAATTCTTAAACGTATAAAACAAACAACTGATAATATTGGTAAAAATAAGCCTGATATAGTCGTTAGTATAGACGCACCTGATTTCTGTTTTCGGGTCATCAAAGGGGTGCGTAAACGCGCAGGTGATCCGTCACAACAGCTCCCTAAATTTGTTCATTATGTTGCCCCAACTGTATGGGCATGGCGTCCGAAGCGTGCCGCTAAAATTGCACAGTTTTTGGATGCTCAAATATGCTTGTTTGATTTTGAACCTCCATATTTTGAAAAAGAAGGCTTGAAGGCGATATCCGTTGGTCACCCCATGATGGAGAGCGGTATTAAGCAAGCAAAGCCAGCCATTATTGGTGATGTCGATACAGCCAAAATAGGATTGTTCTTTGGCTCTCGTGGAGGTGAAATCAAGCGTATCTCACCAACAATCATTGAGGCAGCACAAAAAATAGCAAATGATATGCCGAAGGTTGAATTTATCGTCCCCACCTTGCCACATCTTCAAGACAAACTTGCTGATCTTCTAAAAGATATTGATGCGCCGATACATATTGAAACTAACAAAGATAATAAATGGTCTACTTTTAAGGCGTGTGATGTCGCTATTGCCGTATCAGGAACCGTCGGTTTAGAACTATCTGCCGCCAATGTGCCGCACGTTATCGCTTATAGAATGAATTCGATTACCGCGAAGATTGTTCGCCACCTGATACAAACGCCATACGCACATCTATCGAACATTATGTTGGATAAAGAAGCCGTGCCAGAGTTCATTCAGGATGAATGCGATCCCGATGATATCGCAAATGAAGTCTTAAGCTTGCTAGAAAATGAAAGCTACCAACGCGACCAGACAGATGATTTTATCAAAGTGCGTGAACGCATTGGCTCAATCGAAAGTCCATCCGATAAAGCAGCAGATTTTATTTTAAATCTTTAGATTATTTACGTTTTTTCATTGGGACATAAGGGCGCTCTGCGGCACCCGTATAAAGCTGACGCGGACGACCAATTTTCAACGTTGGCTCTTCCATCATCTCTTTCCACTGTGAAATCCAGCCCGCCGTACGTGATACGGCAAACAACACAGTGAACATTTCAACAGGGAAGCCCATCGCTTTCAGGATAATGCCAGAATAGAAATCAACGTTCGGGAACAATTTACGGTCAATGAAATACTGATCATTCAACGCGATACGCTCAAGCTCCATTGCTAATTCCAAATGCGGGTCATCGATACCCAATTCTTCTAAGACCTCATCACAGCTTTCTTTCATAACAGCGGCGCGAGGGTCAAAGTTTTTATAAACGCGGTGACCAAAGCCCATAAGTTTGAATGGGTCTTTTTTATCTTTGGCGCGCTCTAAGAATTCAGGAATATTATCTTTGTGTCCAATTTCATCAAGCATCTCAAGAACCGCTTGATTGGCACCACCATGTGACGGTCCCCAAAGCGATGTGATACCAGACGCTATACACGCCATAGGATTGGCTTGCGATGATCCAGCCAAACGAACAGTTGACGTTGATGCATTTTGTTCATGGTCTGCGTGAAGGATTAAGATACGCTCCATCGCACGCACAACAGCGGGACGAAGTTTATATTCTTCAGCAGGAACACTAAAACACATATGTAGGAAGTTTTCAGTAAAGCCAAGCTCATTTCTTGGGTAGACGTATGGCTGACCTTTTGAGTATTTCATCGCCATAGCCGCCAAAGTAGGGATTTTAGCAATTAAACGGTGCGCGGAGAT
>JALZUF010000245.1 GCA_023301785.1 Alphaproteobacteria bacterium
CGAAACGTATTTGTCGAGGAAAGCAAGTATGATCCTGTTGTGAGTGTGAATGTTGCTGGAGGAGGGTGTACAGGAACGATATCTGAAGTCTTTGGATATAAAGTTTTAGACGATGATCTTCTTGTTCCGCTAACGGCGCATTGTTTTTTTGACGTCGATGGTAATCTTGATTCAGATGCATTAATTGTTGGCACTTATAAACCGCGAGGTAGTGCAGAGGTAAAAACATATTCTATTACCACCGGTATTGATGATTTATGGATTGATCCAAAATATAAATATTCAAGTACGGATGACCTCGCGTTTATTCGTGTGCCAAAAGAAGTTTTACCAGCAGATGTTAAGCCAGCGATTTTACACCCGATTGATCTGATAAATTACCAAGGAAATTCTGAGGTTATAGTTGAATCTTATGGTTATAACGGTGATCGTTTTGGCCTAACGACACACGAAGATTGTAAAGTTTTAGGGCTTGATGCCAATGGCGGCATCGTTAGCAATGATGGTGTCTATAGCGATTGCGAAATATTTTATGGAGCTAGTGGCGGTGGCTTAGCGTTTGAACGTGATAACAGATTGAACGTCGTTGCTTTTAATTCATTCTCAGAGCGTTGTGAGAGTGGTGCTTATTGCGCATCGTTTCATAGTGTCGCCTCACCGAAAAAATTAGATACAATTCCTTTTCTGGAAAGAAAAGAAGGGTGTGCCTACATTAGTTCAAAAGGAACAACACGCATGCAGCAAAACTTGCATGGTCAGGGGTATTCGCCGTCCTTAAGGTTGGAGCCAGGTGTTGAAATTAATGTGTCGTATTCATTCACGGATGTAGCAGAGAATGCAGATCGCGGTATTCGTGACCATGGTTGGGTGCGTGCCGAAGCGTTTACATCTATGAATTATAAACCGAACGTAAAAGGTTATGTTCCTGCTGGTAGTTTCACGTTTGAGCCGTGCGCACCACGCTAAACTTTTTTTCTAAACATTTTATGTTCGATAATATGCATACCAGCATCAGCAAAAGTCTTCATGAGCATGAAGGCGATAATCGTAAAAGTTGAAGAACCAAAAACACCACCGACAATAATTATTATATGCATTGGGATAATGCGTAAATATGGGTAAAAAAGTAACGTGCCGATATTTGGTTTTTTATGTTTAAAGTCTGTGCTTTTATTGTGGCGATATGAAAACCCGTGAGACCCAAGAAAAGAAACCACAAGCATCATGATAAAGAATATTTGATCAAGTGCTATATTGGTGAGTGGGTGCATCTGCCAGAGAAATATAAAATAGGCCAAGTGAAAAAAGCCATAATGCACAGCAAAGAATCCAGCCATATAGCGCTTTGTTCCTAATGTTTCTGGTGGACGCTTGCCATTAGATTTTACGTTTTTGGTACTAAACTCTTTCAAGCTCAACATTCTAAATACATTGATTACGCCAATGATAATGCTTTGCGCCCAATAGACCCATAGAATATCACCCATCGACCAATCCATTGAAACGGCAAGAATGATTGATATGACATTGCTTATCACTAAACCCCATAATGATGTGTCGGCAAGATATTGTTTCATTTTACTTTGTTGCCAATTAGGGCGCTGATAATTCCCTGAAGTGTGCGGGTTTCTTGTTCGCTTAAGTTTGTGCGGGTAAGCATATTGCGTATGTTACGCATCATTGTCGGTTTCATGTCGGGATTGCGGAAGAAGTTTCGCTCGCTTAGTTCTTGATCAAAACGACCAATTAAATCATCAAGCTCACTTTGTGTGACGGGGGCGCTATCACCATCAGGCAGGGTGATTGGCGTGGTTTTGCTTGTGGCTTGTGAGATTTCGTAAGCCATAAGGAGGACGCTTTGCCCTAAGTTTAGGGAGGCGAATTCTGGATTAACGGGGTAAGTGATGATGTTTTCTGCAAGGGCAACATCTTCGTTGGTAAGGCCGGCGCGTTCACCACCAAAAAGGATTGCGGTTTTTAAACCTTGCGATTGTTTGTCGGCAATATCGTTTGCGGCTTGGTGGGCATCCATGACGGTCTTCCGCATATCGCGTGGGCGGGCGGTGGTGGCGTAAATAGTATGGCAATCTTTTAAGGCCTCGGCGGTTGTATCGAAAACCTCAACAGGGGGCATGATGTCTAATGCGCCAGCAGAATTTGCGGTTGCACTTTCGCTAGGCCAGCCATCACGCGGCGAGATTAATTTTAAATCATCTAGTCCAAAGTTCATCATCACGCGCGCCGCCGCGCCGATATTTTCACCCATCTGTGGGTTTACGAGGATGATAGATGTTTTAGGCATGTTTTTTAAGGAAGGCATCTAAGTGTGCGCAGGCTTCTGGAATTTTATCACTATAGCAATGGTCTGCTTTATCAAAAATATGTATTTCTTTTTCACATGATAAGGATTCGAGAAGAATTTTTTGATGCTCCGGCGGGGTAGGCTCATCATGCTCACCCACCAATAGTAACGTTGGTGATGTTATGTTAGAGGCGTTAGGTAATACATCATAATCTTTCATGCTTTCAAACCAATGATAAGTTTGATGACCGTTTTTGTCAGGGTATTTTTCAGATACTTTCAATCGCGTTTTACCGTTTATAAGGTTTTGGTAATCATCGGGCATATTTTTTTGATATGCCTCGTCCATAAGCTCTTTATTAATAACCGCCGCAGCAGGTATTAAGACGGATATTTTATCAGGATTGTTAATCGCGTAGTTAAGGACGGACATACCGCCCAAAGAATGTCCCAATAGCGCAAATGGTTCTTGGTGCCAGTCTTGTTGAGCTGTCCATTGAATGATGTCTTGTAAATCTTCGTAATGCGTTTGAATGGTTGCATCATCAATGCGGCCATCGGCCTCGTTCATGCTGTTTGATGAATCAGTGAGCAAAACGTTATAGCCGTTTTCCAAGAAAGTCTTAGCGAAGCTTACCAAGTGAAGCTCGTCCATGTACCCACCGTAACCGTGTTGTATAATGGCAAGCTTTCCATTTGGTTGTGGTGAAGGCTCAAAATGAACAAGCATCTTAAGGCCATGACGATTTAGGACAGGTTGCTTGTTCAGTTTCATTGATTATGCCGCAAGACGTTTTTTGGTTTTTTCTGGGCC
>JALZUF010000246.1 GCA_023301785.1 Alphaproteobacteria bacterium
CGCCAAGGCGATAGCCGTATTTTGGTTCAACTTCCAGGGTTGGATGATCCAGAGGAAATCAAAAACTTGTTAGGAACAACGGCGAAGCTAGGGTTTCACCTTGTTGATATGAGTGGTAATCGTGGATCAGGTACAATGGTTTTGCCCATGGCCGATGGTTCAGGCGAGACAATCGTTGTGCAACGTCGTGCGGAGCTGACGGGTGATACGCTGACCAATGCGCAATATGCACAAGATCAGAATGGTCAATCGGCAGTGTCGTTTCGTTTTAATACGATTGGCGCGAAAAAGTTTTGTACTTTAAGTCGTGAGAACGTAAACCGTTTATTCGCGATTGTGTTGGATAAAGAAGTGATCAGTGCGCCTGTTATTCGTGAACCTATTTGCGGTGGTCAAGGACAGATCTCAGGTAGCTTTAGTGTGAAAGAAGCTAGTGATCTTGCGTTATTATTACGCGCGGGTGCGTTACCAGCTCCGTTAAAAATCTTGGAAGAGCGTACCGTTGGCCCATCATTGGGAGCGGACTCGGTGGCGGCAGGTAAAATCGCCAGCCTTATCGGTTTGGCGGGTGTCTTGTTCTTTATGTTGATTACGTATGGACGTTTTGGCGTCTACGCGAATATTGCGTTGCTTGTGAATGTGGCACTTATTTTCGCGTTACTCTCCAGCCTTCAGGCAACATTAACGCTGCCGGGTATTGCAGGGATTGTGTTGACGATTGGTATGGCGGTTGATGCGAATGTTTTGATTTTTGAGCGTATCAAAGAAGAAGTTAAAAATGGCCGCTCGGTAATGTCGGCGGTTGATGCGGGATTTAGCCGTGCGATGGGGACGATCATTGACTCCAACTTAACGACATTGATTGCGGCGATGATTTTATTCTCGTTTGGGACAGGGCCAATCAAAGGCTTCTCTGTGACATTGGCGATTGGCATTATGACGTCGTTCTTTAGCGCGATTATGGTCACACGTTTATTGGTGGTGCATTGGTTGCACAAAAACAAGCCAAGTGAATTGAAGATTTAGGAATAGGCAAATGAATATACTTCCAAGCGATACAAAAATAGATTTTATCGGCAAGCGTTATATTACGTTTGTTTTGTCGGCTATTATAATTTTAGGCTCATTAGGGATGTTGGTCACCAAGGGGTTAAATTACGGCATTGATTTCACAGGCGGTACGCTGGTTGAGATTAAGGTCACGCCATCGACACCTGATCTGGGTAATTTAAGAACAGGCCTTAATGGCTTAGAGCTGGGTTCTGTTTCGCTTCAAGAATTTGGCGCGGCAGATGATTTGTTAATTCGTGTGCCTGAACAAGAAGGGGACGCCGATGTACAAACGGCGGCTTTACAAACATTAAAGACGTATCTGAACGGTCAGTTCGAGACGGTTGATTATCGCCGCGTTGAATTTGTTGGCCCACAAGTGGGTGAGGAATTGAAAAAGCAAGGAATGTACGCCGTATTGTTTTCTATCCTTGGGATGCTGGTTTATATTTGGTTTCGATTTGAATGGCAGTTTAGTGCGGCGGCGATTGTTGCCTTGCTTCACGATTCAATCGCAACGATTGGTCTTTTTGCCCTGACGCAAATGGAATTTAACTTATCAACGGTGGCGGCAATTTTGATGATTGCGGGTTATTCGATCAACGATACGGTTGTTGTGTTTGACCGTATTCGTGAGAATTTACGTAAGTTTAAAAAGATGCCAATTTTTGATCTGTTGAATAATTCGATTAATCAGACGTTATCACGAACATTAATGACATCGATCACGACCCTATTGGCGCTTATTGCCCTATGGACGTTTGGTGGTGAGGTTATTCGCGGGTTCGTGAATGCGTTGATCTTTGGTATTATTATCGGAACATACTCATCTGTATTTGTGGCATCACCTATCCTGACTTTCCTTAATATCAGACGCGGCGCGATTAGCGGTGATAAAAACCCAGAAGAAGACGGCAAAGTTGAAGCGTAAATAAGGCCTTTATACCAATAGCATCTTGATTCAATAGGCGAATTGGGGTCTACTGTTGTTCAAGAATTCTATTTAATGTCCAAAAGGAAAAATAATATGCGTAATTTTAAAACTATATTGATGGTTGCTGCGGCAGTCACAACATTAGCGGCCTGTAATTATGGTGATCAAGATATGGGATATCTTGGCGATCGTAATGACATCATTGTTAGTAATAATGGCGTGAAAGAAGCTGTTAAAATGGAAGCAAAAGCTGAAATGGCATCTGCAAAAGCAGAAGGCATGAAAGTGGCTTCTGACACTATGGAAGCTGAAATGAAAACAGCCGTTGTTACGGAACGTGTTTCAACAACAACAACTGACACAACAAACTCAACAATCACGCCTGCTGCTGGTGCACCGATGCCATCAGGCGCGCAAGGCGACATTCCACCGAATGCACGTCCAGGCGAATGTTACGCAAAAGTGTTGATCCCTGCTGTTTCAGAAACTGCGACACAACGTATTCAAGTTGCTGAAGAACAAAAAGTGTTGAACCGTATTATCCCTGCGAAATACGAAACAACAACGGAGCGCATCAAAATTAAAGAAGCGCGTCAGTATTGGAAAGCGGGTCATGGCCCAATCACCAAGAAAAACGAAGTGACGGGTGAAATCTTATGTTTAGTTGAAGAGCCAGCTGAATATAAGACAATCGAAAAACGCGTTCTTGTGACACCTGAGCAGCCAGAATACAAAACAGTACCTGCGCAGTTTGAAACAGTGACACAGAAGAAAATCATCCAAGCGGAAAGCTGGGAATGGCGTCGTATCCTTTGTGAAACAAACTTAGGTCAAAGCGCGATCATGCAAATTCAACGTGGTCTACAATCTAAAGGTTACAACGTAACTGCAGATGGTCGTTTAGGAACAGAAACTCTAAACGCAATCAACAGCTACCAGTTGAAAAACGGATTGGCTTCACGCGGTATCACTTACGAGACACTAAACCACATGGGTGTTTCTCTTACGGGTGCGTAATTAAAAATGGACGTCACACCACTTATTCGTGACGGCCAACAAGTAATACAAAGCTATGCCGCTGGTCGATTCAAGATCAGCGGCATTTCTTATGAGCAGGCTGTTATCGTTAAACCACACGAGACAGTTGTTTGGGATGAGGCGCCCAACGATATAAAATCAATTAATGTTCAATCATTCCAAAGTTTGATTGATCAAGCTGATGACATTGATGTTGTGTTGTTCGGTACGGGAAACAAAATGCAATTTGTTTCACCAAAATTAAGACAAGAATTAAGCGCGGTAGGTTTACCTATTGATGTGATGGATACAAGTGCGGCATGCCGAACCTATAACGTGCTGATGGCCGAAGGGCGCAGAGTCGTTGCGGTCATGATGACGTATGAGTAAGTCTTTATTTAATAAAACTTTTCTTGTTGCTTTGACGCTTATGCTTTTAGCTAGTTGTAGTCGTGAGGCTTCACACTTACC
>JALZUF010000247.1 GCA_023301785.1 Alphaproteobacteria bacterium
TGAAGAAACAATGCGAAAAGAAGCTCGGCGAAGCTCAAGAGAAAATTGAGAAAATTACAATCCAATCGGATGGCAGCGTCGGCGCTGTTCCTTTTGAAACAGAATAAAAACTAGATACAAAATATAATAGAAAGAATTTTGCACCATGCCATCACCTCGCGATGCCTCCCCCCGCCTTCAAGAAGCCCTCGATCAATGTGTTGAATCCGTTGAAAAGACAATCAAACGTCTGCTTCCCGAAACTGACTTGGCGGAACGCCCGTTGTTCGATGCCATGCGTTACGGTGTTTTAGGCGGCGGTAAACGCCTTCGCCCTTTTATGGTGATACAGGCCGCATCCCTTTTTAACGTTGACCCTGCGCGCGCCAGACGTGTTGCAACGGCCGTTGAATTTCTACATTGTTATTCTTTGATCCATGATGACCTTCCGGCCATGGACGACTCTGATAAACGCCGCGGTAAAGCCACCGTTCACCGTAAATTTGATGAAGCCACTGCAACGCTTGCGGGTGATGCGCTTTTGACATTGGCCTTTGAAACATTGGCGGATCGTGACACACACTCTGATCCGCACGTGCGTATTGAACTAGTGCGTAAACTAGCGATTGCCTCTGGTGGACACGGTATGGTCGGCGGTCAAATGCTTGACTTAATCGGTGAACAAGAAGAGTTCGACCTTGGTACAATCTCACGTATGCAACGTATGAAAACAGGTCATCTCTTTGCCTTTGCCTGTGAAGCAGGTGCGATTTTGGGTAAAGCCAGCGACCAACATAAAAAAGCTTTATGCAACTATGCCTACGATCTGGGCCTTGCCTTCCAAGTGACCGATGATGTTTTAGATGTCGAAGCAGATCCAAACGAGACAGGCAAGCCAGCCAACCAAGATGCGGCGGCGGGTAAATCAACCTTCGTTTCAACCATGGGTAAAGACCAAGCCAAGATGCGCGCCGAAATGCTCGCCCATCAGGCCGTGCGTCACCTCCATGTTTTTGATGGTCGCGCCGAAATGCTAAAAGAACTTGCGATGTACGTTCTTGAACGCCGCGCTTAACAATAGCCGCATAAAATAACTACAAGCTGAAGATCCTCTAAAGTTTATGAGGAAACTATTGCAATAAGTTTGGTGGCGCACTACCGCTACCGCCTTTGCTAAAAGAACTCAATGCGCTATCCATTCTCTGTTTATGAGAGTTAAGGGCTATACTAACCTCTCGGGCATACACGCTTGATAGGGCCCACATAACATTCGCCTTATCTTCCCTTGCCGCTTGTTCATTAAAATCAGGAACAAGGCGGTCAGAATCAATTCCATGATTAATTTCTATATCAATTCTTTGACGCGCGGCATCTAGATTCTCAGCAGTTAATCCTAATTCTTCATCTTCTTCCAAATATGGTTTCTTAGACAAAACTAATTCACGTAACCTGTCCTCATCTTCACTCATAAGGGCTTCAGCAGTTCCTTGTATAATCGGCGGAAAAATAGGAGGGTTCTTTATAGAAAGCAATATATGCGAGAAAAATTCACCAGTATTTTCTGAATTTGAAAGCGCAGTATTAACAGCATCAACACTTTCTTGCTTATAATGCTCTACAATTTGGTGCGCTTCTAAATACATCACTGCGCACAACTCTTTATAACAATCAATCTCTGTAACGCGCGGGTCATCCAGATTCAGCTTACCATTAATATACTTTGAAACGCTCACGTTCTTAACCCGCTTTTTGCGACGGTGTCCAAACGGGTTTGTTTGCGGCCTCATTTGATGACGACCAGCGATTATTCAAAAATACTTCTAATCCTTGATTTCTTTTTGTTTCCGATTGAGCAAGACTTTCTTGATACAACTCAACAGCCGCAATCTTCAAACCTTCTGATGTCATCGGACCTTCTGAAAAAGGTGACGCTTCAAACTTTTCTACAATCGCTTCACGAGCAGCGACCAAATCTTGCACGTTCATATTTGGGCCTTGCCCACCGCCCTTATAGATAACATGGCCTGGTATTGATGTCTGAGCAAGCTGCATATTTAATTTAAACGAAGACTTCTCAAGCTTCTTTGCAAAATCATCGACGGCGACAACACCGATATTTACATGCTCAAAGCCTGCAGTCATTACGATGGGGCATAGGCCTATTTCAGCCGCCAACTGCGCTATATTGGACGTTCTATCTGCTGGAACGCCACTTCTCGCGGCGATTTCTTTTTCGTGCCTAATTTCTGCAATCTTCACATGACGCATCGTATCAACGAACTGAAGAGCATATTCCTCTAAAATCAATTGCATACCTGTCACTGGTCCTGATAGGTCTAATTTGCCGTTATCTGTGTATGGTGTCGTGCTCATGTTAATCCCTTTATATAAATGATAGGAATACATAACACCCTATGTGCATTATGTCAATTAATTATTATGGACTAGAATCAGGCTCAGGAGGTGGACTAGGCGTTCTAAACGTTAAATCAAAACCGTCACCTTTCAATAAAGCAATATCATAACGCGCGTGATCCCCTATAGGCCCCAGATGCACATCGTCTAGATAAGTCAGTCGCGCTTGAATAATCCAATCCAACGCTTCAGAACTCAGTCCCGTCGCCTCATGTCGTACCTCTTCAAAATCGGCAATATCTTTATCTGAAAACGCGATGGTCGGATTAAACCCTGCCGTGATTAAGCGCGCCGCATACTCCAATTCATCTTCAATCAGGGCATCTTGCAAAGCAGCATG
>JALZUF010000248.1 GCA_023301785.1 Alphaproteobacteria bacterium
GCGAAAAAGGCACAAGCGCATGACTTCATTGTTGATCTGGAAGATAAGTATGGCAACAAAGGGTATGATGCCTATGTTGGAGAGCGTGGTGTGCGTTTGTCGGGTGGTCAACGTCAACGTGTGGCGATTGCGCGTGCGATCCTAAAAGATGCGCCGATTTTGGTGTTGGATGAGGCAACAAGTGCGCTTGATAGTGAATCAGAAAAGCTTATTCAGGCGAGCTTGCTTGACCTGATGGAGAATAAAACGGTGATTGCTATTGCACACAGGTTATCGACCATTGCAGGGCTGGATCGATTGTTGGTCATGCAAGAAGGTGAAATTATTGAAGATGGAACACATGATGAGTTATTGGCGCTTGATGGGTATTATGCGCGTTTGTGGAATATGCAATCAGGAGGATTTTTGAAACCAGATGCTTAATGTATTAGGAAAAGCTAAAGGAGCGTTTGATTTTGTGGCGGCTCGAATAACACCATCGGGGCGAGCTGAGCTGGCGCAACAAGCGGCGGATGCGGAAGCGCATAAGAGATTTGTTGCACAGTCTCAAGAGTTTGATACGCGTAGGGATGCACATTTTAAGAATATAGGCCTTGATGTTGGTGGTAGACGTTGGGAACGATAAAATTACCTAATTGATTGAATTTTAACGAAATTCAGCCATAATGTTTAGATGGTTAAAACACTCAAAAAAATAAAATCCCGTAATTTTAAAGATGCAGATAAAGCGTTTGAGGCGATAAAAGAAATTTATCAGTCTCAAGTTGATTTTCTTTGTGCGCAGTTCGATGGCTTTTCTAAAGGAAAAGTACCGAAAGAAAAGGTGCAAGGGTTCTACCCATATTTGCGTATAGAGGTGACAGAGAATTCTTACAAGAAGCTTAAGTCAGATAAGAAGTTCTCTTATGGTTTTGTGTCTAAGCCCGGAGTTTATGACACCACGTTAACGCGGCCTGATATTTTTGGGCGTTATATGTTTGAACAAATTGATCATCTGATGAGCAACCATGGGTGCGACGTTGAGATTGGGGTTAGTTCTACACCGATACCGATTCATTTTGCCTTGGGTGAGGATTTCCATCTGGAAGGGGATCTCACACAAGAAGACATGGATGATATGCCGAACTTGTTTGATCTGCCTGATTTGGAAACAATGGACGATCAGATCGCCAATGCGACACATGTTGTGAAAGAAGGCGAAGCCCAGCCGTTGGCGTTGTTTACCGCGCCGCGTATTGATTTGAGCCTGATGCGTTTAAAGCATTATACGGGCACGAAGGCCGAGCATTTTCAGAATTTTGTTATTTATACTAACTACCAATTTTACATTGATGAGTTCACGAAGATTGGTGAAGACAGTGTTGGTAAAGATGGTTATACCGATTTTATTAGCCCTGAAGCGGGTGCCCGTATGCCACAAATGCCAGCTTATCACTTGAAGCGTGACTGTGGCATGGGGATCACGATGATTAATATTGGTGTTGGCCCGTCCAATGCGAAGAATATTACAGATCACGTGGCGGTATTGCGTCCGCACGCATGGTTGATGTTGGGGCATTGTGCTGGATTGAGGAATTCTCAGGAGTTAGGGGATTATGTTCTGGCTCACGGATATTTGCGTGAAGATAATGTGCTTTACCATGATCTGAAGCCGAATATTCCATTGCCTGCTCTGTCTGAAGTGCAATTAGCGTTAGAAGATGCGGTGAAGGAAGTCACCAAACTGCACGGGCATGATGTTAAGAAGGTTATGCGGACAGGGACGGTTGCAACCGTTGATGATCGTAACTGGGAGTTACGTGGATCTGTGCGTCAAAATCAAAGGTTTTCTCAAAGCCGTGCGATTGCACTTGATATGGAGTCTGGCACGATTGCGGCCAATGGCTTCCGTTTTCGTGTTCCTTATGGGACGTTATTGTGTGTATCGGATAAACCGTTGCATGGTCAGCTTAAATTGCCAGGGATGGCTGATAGTTTCTATCGGGAGCGCGTTAAGCAGCACTTACAGGTTGGTCTGCGCGCAATGGAGATATTACGGGATATTGGTCCTGAGAAATTACATTCAAGAAAACTGCGCTCTTTCAACGAAGTTGCGTTTCAGTAAATGCCCAAAAATAATCTTGTTAAGATAACTGTCTGGTTCATTGTTGTTATCTTCATTTTATTTTTAATGGGGCAATGCACAGGTCATTTATCAAAATCAGAAATTATTGCTCCTGTGTATTCAGGTGATTTAAAAGTGCATGGATGCCGACGTATAGGCCCTTGCGAAGAATTTGAGTTATCAGAAGATTTTCGATTTTTTATATGGTGGGGAAATGATTTAGATCAGCTTAGTTTGGGGATTGATGATCATCACATACCTAAGAATACCATAGATATTTATGCTCAAAATGTGAAAGTTACAGTTCACCACAATCAAGACCAGACTGTATATACATCCCAAAATATTAAGATTTACGAAAAAGATATGGGGCATAGTTCTGGTCTATATACAACATTTCAAAATATAAAACTGCCGTCTAATATTGTGTCAGATATGAAATATAATGTTGAAATTGTTTTTAAATTGAAAACAAAAAATAATGTTCGAACATATAATTTTATAGGAATATTTAAACAAGGTAAGCTAACTGCCTTTTACCCAGTAGTTTGAAATTAAACGGAGATATCGAGGGCGGTGCCGCGATTGACTGAGCTTGAGACTCTGTTGGGGTCTGGACGGGCTTGGTCGCGTGATAGGGCGACTTTTTCGCTTATCTCGGCTTCGATACCTGTTGATAGAGAAGCGTTAGTTGTATTGATGGCTTCTGGAGCGCGTTGAACTGTTGGGTTTTGGTCTCTAGGTTGCGTTGGCGCTTGGCCAGAACGAAATGCCTGCGAAGCAGGGGGCTGATTAATGATGTTGTTTAAAGTGTTATCGATCATATTTTGTCGTGAATGACTTCCTTACAAGTTTCCTATATATTTGATTATGTTAAATATTTTCTGTTATTATAGTAGATGGGTTATTATTAATTATAAAGCCCAAAAATTAAGATTTAAATAAAGCGCATATCACTATTTGGTATGGGGGACGTTAACAATTTATAAACTTTTAGTGTGTATATATGTATCTAGGCAAAAAAAATAAGACCGATAAAGATCAGTGTTCAAGCAATTGTAGCTTATCTGATAGCTTCGGTGCAAATAATAAGCAGGGGTACAGAGATTTGGTTCTCAATATGTTACAAGATTCACCAGAAGTATCGAAATTGCTAGTGCAGTTGCATGATCACGAGCGATTATACAGCATGGCAAAGTCGAAAGACGATAAGTCGCGCATGGAATTGGCGCAGATTATCGCGGATCTTTTACAATATAATCAAAACACAACTCAGCATGAACTTATTGCCGATGTCCTTATGGGGATCATCGAAAAAGCAGAAATTAATTTAAAGCGAGCATTAGCGGAACGTTTGTCTTTAATAAAGGGTGTACCACTTCGTATTGTTCTTAATCTGGCAAATGATGAGATTGATGTTGCGGATTCTATATTACAAAAAAGCGAAGACCTTAAAGACTTTGATTTGATTTATATCATGAAGGCAAAAGGGGTTGAGCATTCACGCAGTATTGCGCAACGTCCAAAAATTTCAGAACAACTTATTGATTTGCTTGCAGAGCAAGAAGATATGATTGTTGCCGTTAATCTTGCGAATAATGAATCAATTACTATTACACCACGTTCAATGAAAATCCTTACAAATATGTCTATGCGCTCAGAAGAGTTGGCAAGACCGTTTATTCAAAGGTCAGATATTGACGTGAGTTGTGTGAAGAAAATTTATGAATTTGTTGGCGAAGAATTAAAACATTATATTCGCGACAATTTCTCAAGCGAAGACATGAGTGTCATCGGTAGTGAAATTAATGAACTTGTTAAAGAGTTTGGAAATTCAGAAGACGAAATTACCTCTCCTCCAGAGAATCTCATAACCAAGGCGCAGGACATGTTAAAAGCAAACATACTGTCGCCAACGGTTATGGTAGATAATTTACGCCGTGGGCAAATTGCAAACTTTTCAGCGCAAATGTCAGTTTATTGTGACATATCAGTTGAGCAAGTTGATCTTATTATAAAAGATAAAACGGGACTTAAGATGGTAGCGGCTTGTAAGCTTGCCGATATTCAAAAAAGTGATTTTGTGAATATGTATCTTTTGACATCACGTGTGCGTGGCGCGCGTATGATAAGTGAAACCTCATTATCTAAAGTGATGAGAAGCTTTGATAGAATTGATAAGCCGATGGCGCAGAAAATCTTAAGATCTGACCTTCATTAAACACCAATATTTCTAAACTTTTTAAGCCGCTTTTTGTTGTTGTGATTTAAGCGCAGCAACACCGGGAAGCTCTTTGCCTTCAATCCATTCAAGGAATGCACCGCCCGCAGTTGAAATATAGCTGAAGTCTTCGACGACGCCTGCGTTATCAAGAGCGGAAACAGTATCACCACCACCAGCAACACTTAACAGTTTACCTTCTTTGGTCAGAGCGGCGGCTTTTTGGGCGACTTTGTTTGTACCGTTATCAAATGGTTTCATCTCAAACACACCCATTGGGCCGTTCCATAGAACCGTTTTTGCTTTTTCTAAAAGGGCTTCAATGTTTTTGATGGTGTCGGGGCCGATATCGACGCTTTCTTGATCATCTGCAATAGCATCAAGGCCAACAATTTCATGGGCGGCATTTTCTTTGAACTCACGGATAGCAACGCGGTCGACAGGCAGGATGATTTCACAGCCTGCGGCTTTTGCTTTTTCAGCGATTGATTTACATTCATCGGCCATATCTTTTTCACAAAGAGAAATACCGACGGGTACACCTTGTGAAAATAAGAATGTGTTTGCCATACCACCGCCAAGAACGAGGTAGTCAACTTTTTGTACGAGGTTGTTTAGAACGCTTAGCTTTGTAGAGATTTTTGCGCCGCCAACGATGGCAACGACTGGTTTTTCGGGAGCCTCTAGGGCGTTTGTTAGGGCTTTTAATTCAGCTTCCATAAGCAGGCCAGCGCATGATGGTAGAAGTCTGGCGAGTGTGTCTGTCGAGGCGTGAGCGCGGTGCGCGGTTGAGAAAGCATCGTTTACAAAGATGTCGCCAAGTGTTGCAAGTTCTTTTGCGTAGGCTTCGTCATTTGCTTCTTCGCCTGGGTTAAAGCGTAGATTTTCAAGTAGGCGAATGTCTTCGTGACTGTCTGCACCAAACCCAACCAGCACACCCCATTGATCACGAAGGGCTGGCGCAAGGAAGGATAGAGAATAGTCAGGATTGATTAAACCTTTTGGACGGCCAAAGTGAGAAATGATATTTACTTTACAATCTTGATCGCGCAAGTAATCAATGGTTGGTTTCAGGCGATCAATACGTGTTGTGTCTGTGACGGCGCCATCCTGTGTTGGAACGTTAAGGTCTGCACGGAGTAGGACTGTTTTTCCTTTTAGATCAAAATCACGTAATGTTTTATAACTCATTTTCTTTTCCTTTTTGAATTATCGAATATTTTTAATATGCTCAGTGGCCTCAATAAGACGAGAGCGAATGATAGGGTCTAGGGCAGAATGTCCAGCCTTGGTCACAGTAATGTAGTCCGCTTCTGGCCAAACGTTGTGGAGTTTGTGCGCCGAGATGATTGGGCATACCATGTCGTAACGTCCTTGGACGATTGTTGTTGGAATGTGACGGAAGTTATCGACCTTATTCAACAAGCTATCTTCTGGTTTAATCATGTGGTTTTTGAAATAGTGACACTCCAACGTAGCCAATGCTAAGGCGCGGTCTTGTTGTTCTTCGGTGACGATTAATTCGTAATTTGGCATGAGAAGGGAGCAAGCAGATTCATAGAGCGTCCAGTTTATAGCGGCTTCCAATCTGATTTTTTTGTCTTCGTGAGTTAGGCGTTTGTGATATTCGTTTAGTAGATCATCACGCTTGTCTTCGTCAATTAAGCTAGCGAACTGTTCCCATGCTTCGGGGAAGACGTGTTGATTTGTATATAAGAACCAATCAAGGTCGCCTTGCTCCATAAGAAAGATGCCGCGTAGTGTCATGCTAAGGCATCTTTTGGCGTGCTCGGCGGCATAGGATAAGGCTAGCGTTGAGCCCCATGAACCACCAAAGATGTGCCATTTCTTAATAGAGAGATGTTTGCGGAGTTGTTCAATGTCGCGGACGAGGGCGGCAGTATTGTTATCATCGAGGCAACAATGGGGCGTTGAGCGTCCTGATCCGCGTTGATCGAATAGGATGATACGGTAATGTTCGGGGTCAAAAAACTGGCGGAGTACTTCTGAACAGCCAGCACCAGGGCCGCCGTGAAGCACAACGATAGGAACACCATCAGGGTTACCGCATTGTTCCCAATACATTTCGTGAGGTTTATCAACGGCCAAATAGCCACTGGAATAGGGTTCAATCTCTGGATAGAACTCCATCAACGGTGGGCGCACTTGGAACGGGGTCTGGTCTTTTTTATTCTTCATCGTACGGTACTATAACGGCCTTCTGCGGTTTTCACCATAAAATTTTGAATATCAAACTTTTCTTGATTTAAGAGCAAGAAAGCTAAGGCTTTGCGGTCTGATTGAAGGATAAGTCGAGCGTGATGTTGGCCTGTCTCGATATGTTTAGCATTATAGGGTGTGAGAGCCTCTAAGATAGGGGCGCTGTTGATGATGATACGTTCTCCGTCGCTGCTCATTTTCAAGTGATCATATCGGTCAATATTTTCAGAGCGGATCTTCATCATGTTTTTATTGAAAATAATGGAGATTTCTTTGATCTGTTTGTCATTTTTAAATGACGCAAAAAGCTTTTCGAAGGGTATGGCTTTGCGATCATTACCGCTTGGCTTTTTGTAATTAATGGATTCAGCCAAGGCGAATTCAGGATAGGAAAAAGCGTAGCCATTATTTTCAAGAACGACGTATTTGATATCGCTGTTGAAGGGATCACCTTTGACAAGAGTGTGTTTTGTGATTTTGAAGGGAGTGTTGGGTTTAAAGTATTTATCAAGTTGTTGAACGTTGCCTTGATTGCAGCCCGCACAGGATAAGATGCTGTCGATGTTTACGCCAATTTTGTTAAGCGTTTTGGCCTCAATAGAGTTGGTGTAATACGCCTCAAAATCTGAAACGACGAGGAGGGAGTGATTTAAGGTGACTGTTGTATTTACAAGTGGGCTGTCTTTTATGACAGTTTCTTTTGCGAGGGAGGATTGGGTGATGAATAAGTAAACCGTGACACCAATAATTGCGATCATCAGAAAGGTAAGTGCATATTTCATTTTATTCGGCACTTTCCGTTTTAATGATTTCAAGGTGGGCGGTGTCTTCAAGCTCAATTAATGGTCCATTATATTCGCGTAAGTTACCGCGCACGCGGATGGGTGTGTTTGATAGTGACATGATATTGACGCCTTCTTTTGAAAATTTCCTGCGGAGGTCTGGCGTGACTTGGATGGTGAAATCTGTTTTCCAGTTTTGACCGAAGTTAAGGTATATGCTGTTGCGGACGGATGAAACTTTTTGGATGATACCTTCGATAATAACGTAATCGCCGATGCGATCTGTTGCTTGTTCTGGAGTGATGACGATGTAGGGGCTGTCTTTTTCCCAGATGCCTAGATTGGCTTTACGCGCGGTATCTTCGGTTTTATAGAGTTGGCCAAGCATTTCAGTGTGTTGCGGCGTGGTGTGAACACGTGCCAGCCCGTTGGCCAGAAGTGCCCCCTGTATCCATGTTCCATCTTTTTTAGTGGTGACTTGTGCTATTTCGTGTCCCATGCGGTTGGTGCGGCCTTTTCGGGTGTCACGGGTTTGGTAAAGCATGACTTCTGTCAGCTCAGGCAGTGTCTCCTTTAAGAGCTTAAGAGCGGCGTCAGAATAGGGGGCATCTTCCCAAATATGAAAATCAGGGATGTCGATTGCAGTCAGGCGAACGATGGTGCCATCCTTTAATAATAGGGTAAGCGCATCAATTACCTTGTCAATTCTGTTAGATTTTGTATGTTTAAGCTCTGAAAAGTCACCTTTTGGTATTTCTATGGGGGTTGCTTCAGAAACTTTATCGGCCTCTTGCGCTTGCGCGACAGGGATAAACAGTAAAAACACTAAGAATGAAAGAAGCCTTATCATGCCTTTAAATTGGACTATGCCAGCATCATTATGCAAGAAAAGTTTTATCGTTATAACCAGTATTGCGGCGATGAGCCTGTCAGCGTGTACAACAAATCCAGCCACAGGTCAGAGCCAGTTTACAGCGCTTCTACCAGCGTCAAGTGAAGCCAAAGTTGGTGCGGATGAACATGCCAAGGTTGAAGCGCAGTTCGGTAAGTTTATGACGGGGCCAATCGCGGATTACGTGAATTCAGTGGGGCAACGTGTTGCCAAGAATACGGAGCGTAAAGATGTTCAATATAGATTCTATGTTTTAGATACACCGATGGTGAATGCGTTTGCGTTGCCGGGTGGATATACTTATTTCTCACGTGGACTTTTGACGTTGGCGAATAGTGAAGCGGAATTGGCGGCGGTTATTGGTCACGAAATTGGTCACATCACGGCGCGTCATGCGGCATCACGTATGTCACAAGGCATGGTTGCAGGTTTAGGCGCAGCGGTTATTGGCGCGGCGGTTGGCGGCGCAGCGGGGCAAGTTGCGAGTTTAGGATCTAATCTATATATCTCATCTTATTCGCGTGGACAGGAACATCAATCGGATGAGTTGGGTGTTCGTTATTTGCATCGTGCAGGATATGATCCGATGGCAATGGCGCAGTTCCTTTATAGCTTAGATCGTCAAAGTAAATTGGAAGCGAAAGAGAATGGTAAAGGTACAGGCTTTAACTATTTCTCAACGCACCCATTAACGGCGGAACGTGTCCAAAAGGCACGTCAGGAAGCGGCGAAATTTGCGGCGAATAATACTGAAAATCGTAAGACGTATTTAAACAAGATTAATGGCCTGATCTATGGTGATAGTCCTGATCAGGGCTTTGCCAAAGGTAATCGTTTTTATCATCCAGCATTGGACTTCACATTTACTGTGCCAAAAGGATCAAAGATCACAAATGCGACATCGCAAGTGATTTCTCAGCATCCAAATGGAACAACGGTTGTGTTTGATTTCGCCAAAAGCAAAACGACAAACCCATCAACATTTGTGACACAAGATTGGTTGAAGGGTAAAAATGCCGCCCCTGTGGAGGCAATTTCTGTGAATGGACAACGCGGTGCGACGACAGCATTTGCAGGGAATGTTCAGGGTAAGAATGTAACAATTCGTTTAACCGCGATTGAGAAATCACCTGGTCAATATTACCGTTTCCAGATGGCGATCCCACGTAATGTAAGTGGCGCGTTTACGAACGAGTTAAAGGAAACAACTTATAGCCTGCGTAAGATGACAGGTCGTGAGAAAGCATCAGTTCAACCGAAGAAAATTCGTGTTTTGGTTGCACCAGCAGGATCAACGGTTGCGTCTATGGCGAACCGCATGAATGTTGATGGCAACAAGACTGAGCGTTTCTTGGTGTTGAACGGCCTACAAGCCAATCAACCAATCATCGCAGGACAGCCTTATAAGATTGTGATGTAATAATCGTTTTCTTGTAATGACAAGATTATTTGTTGTTAGCGGGGGCGTTGTGTATCGCGTTTAAAGCGAATAGAACGCGGCGACCAGCCTTTTTGACCTTGGTAAGGGGGGCAAAATCTTCTGTGTCATGTGCCATTTGAGCGGCCCATGGTCTTGTCATGTTGTTATGCATTGTTTCAACTGTATCTCTTGAAACTTGATACATAGTAGAAAGAGATCTTTCTCTGGCGTAAATATTGGCATGTCTTACTGTTCTAATTAAGTCAGCAACGTCTGAAATGGTTTCAAATGAACAGTCTTCCTGCTCAGCCCAATACGTTTCTCGTTTAAATTGCTCTACGGATTGCTCAAATCTATCATGTAGTTTATTTAAATCATTCATATTTAATCCTATTGTTATGATAGGACTTATAAGAATTTTATCGTCTTATGTCAATAATTAAACTTCTAAGACTTCGTAGAATTC
>JALZUF010000249.1 GCA_023301785.1 Alphaproteobacteria bacterium
AACTGAATGATGTGCCATCCAAATTGAGTTTTCACAGGTGTTTGCAACACTGATCCTTTTTCCATTTGGTAGGCAGCATTCGCAAATTCAGGAACCATTTCTTCTTTTAAGAAGTAACCAAGATCTCCGCCTTTTGGTGCGGTCGGTCCAATAGATAATTCTTTGGCCAACTCTTCAAACTTACCACCCGTTTTCAACTTCTCAACAACCGCTTTCGCCTTAGCTTCGGTTTCAACCAAGATATGACGCGCACGACGCTCTTCAACATCAGGGACAGATTTTTTATAGTCTTCATAAGCTTTCTTCACCATTTTATCGGAAATCTTATTGTTCACTTCCTTTTGTAGATAAAGATTACGCGCAATCTGTTGCTTCGCCATTTCCATCTCACGCTTAAATTCTTCAGTTTCCTCAACCTTAGATTCCTGCGCTTGTGTCTGAACAAGGCGTGTATTAATCACTTCTTGCATCGCCAATGGATAAATCTGAACGGCTGGCATTTGTTGAACATTTGCTGGCATGGTCTGAATGAAACGATAAACATCAACACGTGTGATCTCTTTACCGTCCACTTTTGCAACAACAGGATTACCTGGCTCTACATTAATACCTTCAACATTAGGTGCAGGCACTTCTGCTGATTTAGCATCCGCTTTTGCATTACCTGCCGCGGTATCAACTTTCGCCACAACTGAACTCTCAGTCTTGCCTTCATCCGCCTCAACCATCGCTGTTTCTGCTACCGCATTATCATTAGCGGCAATCTCGGCTGAAACAGATGAATTATCATCTTTATTCTGTGTGAAATAAGCAATACCACCTGCAGCAGCCAAAAGGATTGCAGCAGCGGCAATAATCAGTGGTGATTTACTCTTTGTTTCTTGTTTGCTCTCGGGCATTTCAATGAACCTCATCATAATTAAATTTGTGAATCTATAATCAGAAATTTGCACCTTTAGGCCGCCAAACGCAAGGGATAATCAAAACTTTCCCATGCTTTGTCGCACCAAAAGAAGAAACCATGAATTAAGTGTGATTATATTATGGCACAGCCCCTGTATCCATTGACGTTGCTTCATCTGCACTTTATATATCTATGCGAATATAAAGGATAAAAACGTGCTGAAACTTGCTCAAAAACTATTTGGTTCATCAAACGACCGTGAATTAAAACGCCTCCATAGCGCTATTATGCCAATTAATGATTTGGAAGCGGAATTCGAAAAACTGTCTGATGCCGAACTTCAAGCCAAAACAACTGAATATGCCATTCGTATCCAGAATGGTGAAAGCCATGACGACATCATGCCCGAGGCCTTCGCCACAGTCCGCGAAGCCGCTAAACGTACACTCGGTCAACGTCACTTTGATGTTCAACTTGTCGGTGGGCTTTGCCTTCACCAAGGTAAAATTGCTGAAATGAAAACAGGTGAAGGTAAAACACTTGTTTCTACCCTCGCCGCCTACCTTAACGCCATCGAAGGAAAAGGCGTTCACGTTGTAACCGTGAATGATTACTTGGCTTCACGTGACTCCGAATGGATGGCGCAAGTTTATAACTTCCTTGGCCTAACTTGTGATTGTATCGTTGCCAATATGCCAGACAGCGAACGCCGTAAAGCCTATGCCTGTGATATTACGTATGGGACAAACAACGAATTTGGTTTTGACTACTTACGTGACAACATGAAATTCCGTCTTGAGGACATGGTTCAACGTAAATTTAACTTCGCGATTGTCGATGAAGTTGACTCCATTCTTATTGATGAAGCCAGAACACCCTTAATCATCTCTGGTCCGTCAGAAGGTCAAACAGACCTCTATAATAAAGTTGATGTCATTATCCCTGAACTAACAGAAAATGATTACGACTTAGACGAGAAAACCCGCGCAGTTACCCTAACAGAAGACGGTAACATCAAAGTTGAAGAGCTTCTTGAAAAGCATAACCTAATTGAGTCAGGTAATCTTTACGACCCACATAATATTTCCCTTGTTCATCATGTTGCTCAGGCTCTTAAAGCGCACAAAATCTTTGCGCTTGATACCGACTACATTATTAAAGACGACAAAGTTATCATCATTGATGAATTTACAGGCCGCATGATGGAAGGTCGTCGTTATTCTGACGGCCTCCACCAAGCCTTAGAAGCTAAAGAGCGTGTTGAAATTCAAAATGAGAACCAAACATTGGCTTCGATCACCTTCCAAAATTACTTCCGCCTCTATCCAAAACTTTCGGGTATGACAGGTACAGCATTAACGGAAGCGGAAGAGTTCGCACAAATCTATAGCCTCGGTGTTGTTGAAATTCCAACAAACCGCAACGTTGCCCGTATTGATCACGATGATAAAATCTATAAGTCTTTCGAAGAAAAATTTGAAGCCATTGCTAAACTGATTAATGATTGCCAAGAAAATGGCCAACCTGTCTTGGTTGGAACAACTTCGATTGAAAAATCTGAAATCCTGTCCAGCCTTCTTAAGAAACGTAAAGTAAAACACAACGTGTTGAACGCTCGTTATCACGAACAAGAAGCCTATATCGTCTCCCAAGCCGGTGCGCCTGGCGCTGTGACCATTGCCACAAACATGGCGGGTCGTGGAACAGATATTCAACTGGGTGGTAATCTTGATATGCGTATCGCCAACGAAGTTCAAGACGATTGGTCAGACGAAGGTAAACAAGACGCTATTGAAAAAATCAAATCGGAAGTTGCAGAAAACAAAGAGGTCGTTCATGCCGCTGGTGGACTATGCGTTATCGGAACAGAGCGTCATGAATCTCGCCGTATTGATAACCAGCTCCGCGGTCGTTCAGGTCGTCAAGGAGATCCAGGGACAACCGTTTTCTTCCTATCAACCGAAGATGATCTTATGCGTATTTTCGCCGCCGAAAAAATGGCCGCGCTATTAAAATCAAATATTGGCCTTAAAGAAGGCGAAGCTCTTACCCACCCTTGGTTATCAAAAGCCTTAGAAAAAGCACAAGGGCGCGTCGAACAACAAAACTTCGAAATGCGTAAGAACTTGTTAAAATTCGATAACGTGATGAACGACCAACGTAAAGTCATTTACGATCAACGTCGTGAAATTATGGAAGCTGGCGATGACCTTGATGAACTCGTTACAGAAATGCGTCACGATGTTATCGAAGATATCGTTTATAATGCCATCCCTGAAAAAGCCTACGCTGAACAATGGGACACTGAAACACTGGAAAGTGAAGCGCAACGTTTGCTTAACCTTGATATACCTATTCAAGAATGGGCAAAAGAAGAAGGTATCGCCGATGATGAAATCTTAGATCGCATCACTAAGCAATCCGACCGTAAGTTTAAAGAAAAACAAGAAGTTGCTGGCTTGGAAACATGGCGTAACTTGCAAAAATCTTTCATGCTTCAAATTCTTGATCAGCAATGGAAAGAGCACCTGCTCGCCCTCGATCATTTACGCCAAGGTATTAATCTACGTGCCTTCGGTCAACGTGATCCATTGAATGAGTACAAGGCCGAAGCCTTCTCTCTGTTCGAAGATATGCTGAATTCATTACGTGAAGGTGTCACCCAAACTTTAAGCCTCGTTGAAATCAACGTTGATGAAAAAGTTATGGAAGCCTTAGAAGAGCAACATAGACAAAGAACCAACGAAGGCCGCGTTGACCCTGCCCTTATGGGCGTAAACAACTTTGATAATGAGGACACACAACAAGATAGTGTGAAGCCATTCCCTAAAAAAGTTGAATTCGATGCAAGTGATTCATCAACGTGGGGTAAAGTTCCGCGTAACAGTGAATGCCCATGCGGTTCAGGCAAAAAGTTCAAGCATTGCCACGGCAAAGTAAATTAACAAAACGTCCGATTAATTGCAGCCGCCACCTGTGTCTTTGATGGATGTGTTGGGAAGTGTTTTTTGATGAGTCTCTCGCAAGTACTTACAGAAGATTTAACATCTTTCATCTGTTCATGCATATCATCGACGGCCGTCAAATTTACAGACTGCAGATCATCTCGTAAAACACTTTGCACATCTGCACGCTCTTCGATGGTCACAGAAAATTCGCGATTGAATATAAATTGCCCTAAACTTACCGCGGCACCAACCGCCGCCTCTTTAAACTGCCCAGACATCAACAGCACTCCCGTCAATGAAGCAGCAGGCACAAAACTTAATGACGCAAATAACAGACCATTTCGTACGTCTGAGTGCTCTTCATGACTTACTTCATGACGAACCAACGTTTCATATCCGTTTAAGTCTAATGCGTCCGTATAATGCGTATTAAAACTTAAATCATATTCACCCACCATTCCTCCAATACCAGCAATTTTCAACGTCTTCGGATCACAAAAATTTCGAACCCCAAGCTCCATCTCAAGTTCTGCTTCATTAAAAACTTTTTCGATTATATCAACTTGCGCACGCTCGAAACCTGATGAATAACAACGGCTTCCTTCTTCCCTTGTCGTTAGCCCGTAGGACGCTAAACTAAATACTGTTGTGAACACACCCGTTACAAACAATGGCACAGTTAAATCGTCTTTAAAAATTGGAAATACGACTGCCGCAAAGGCTGAATTAAAAGCAAGGCTAGCCCCAGCCAGCATCATCCCACGAAGTGCATTCTCACGTTTATAAGACCGAAATTGCGTATCAACTAATGATGGTGTTTTAGGTGTTACAACAGCTGACATGAGGTGTCTTACAATCTACGAGCCGGAAGTGCAGGGTTAACCCAACTTGATTGAACACGACTGTAACTACCATCTTCATTCAAAAGATCCGTATTTTGATTGACGGTAATCTGCTGCCCAATTAAATCATTTTCACGGAGGTGATTTAAAACTTCCAGAGCCGTTAAATTTACAGATATGACATGATCATCAACGTAAATATCCGTATGTTCTAATAATAAGACATCACCTTTACGCTCGGGGTTTTCAAATAAATATTGGGTCATACTAGCAACATTCCTAAAATCAAGACCAACATCACGCACCGCTAAAAAAATTTCTGGTAGAGATTTTCTTGAAGGATACCTATGGGCTAACTGCTCTTCGCCATTTGGTACCAAAAATTGTACAGAAGCTTGATAAGGTTCAGGGTCTAAGCCAGTAACAACATGACCTGTTGTATTAATACTGCCTACATCACGAACATCAAATGTTTGAGCCTCTTCAATTGGTTGTATTAAACCCAATGCCGCTGACAGCTTTTGACTGTTACTCATACCTACTCCGCTAAAATTTTCCAAGTTGAGCGGGCAAAGTACAAAAGATTATTTGTTATGTCAATAAATTACTTGCGGACTCGAATAAGGCTTAATTGATTACGCTGGCGCTTAACAATATCAAAACGGCAATCATAAAATGTGAAGCTTTGCCCTTTATTCGGTACAGTCTGCGCCTCATGGATAATCAATCCCGCAATGGTCGAATAATCTTCATCATCAGGCAAATCCCAATCTAGCTCACGATTAAGATCACGAATGGTGACATCACCTTCCACCAGATAACTGCCATCTGTTTGCTTACGCACTCCAATAACAGTTTCATCATGCTCATCATCAATCTCACCAACGATTTCTTCCAGAATATCTTCAAGCGTGACAATACCGAGGTAACTTCCATATTCATCAACAACAACACAGAAATGCTCACGGCGCGATTTAAAGGCCTGTAATTGATCATGCAACGTCGTTTGCTCTGGAACAAACCAAGGCTCCGCACACAAATCTTCAATATCTAAATTTTCTAAATCTTCATCATTACGTTCGCGTTTCTTAAGCTCACGCATCAATGCTTTGGCATGAAGGACGCCAATAATATTATCCGTATCCTCACGATAGACTGGCATTCTAGTGTAAGGACTATCGAGCGCGTCCTCGACAATCTTTTCAATAGGATCAGACGCATCCAACATAATCACGTTTTTACGGTGCGTCATGATCTCTTCAATATCCACATCAAACAAATCTAGTATTGAACGTAACATCGCACGTTGAGTTTGCGTTTCCGCATCGACACCTTCGTGCAATTCGATCACACCACGCAAAACTTCCATATGCGATCCACCGGACGCACTGCTCATATCCGCCCCAACCAGCTTAAGGGTGAAACCAACAATCTTGTTAACCACTCCTGCAATCGGATAAAACAGCCAAATCACGACACTAATAACAGGCGCAATAAAAACCGACATTTTATCAGCATTTTTCATCGCATACGTTTTTGGTAACACCTCGGCAAAAATAAGAACCAATAGCGTCATAATCAACGTGGCATAAACAACCCCTGCCTCACCAAACAAACCAATTAAAACACTGGTGGCAAAGGCTGATGCCAAAATATTAACAAGGTTATTTCCAAGAAGAAGCGCACCGATCATGCGGTCTTTACGCTCACGAATGCGGTTCACTAACCCTGCGCGCTTGTTACCTTCTTTTTCCCAATTATGCAGACGTGACTTTGATGCCGCCGTCAACGCCGTTTCCGAACCAGAGAAAAACCCCGACAAAAGAAGAAGTACAAAAACAATACCTGCGGAAATCCATAAATCCATTTTAAGCCATACTCTCTTTCACAACGGACAATACATCATCCATATTGACATCATAAGATTGAAAAGCTTCACCTATACCGCGTGTTAAAATAAAGCCAATCTTATCGCCATCGGCTTTTTTATCTTGGTACATCAATTCAACAATATCTTCAGAACTATGCTTTAAGCTCGGTGAAATCTCAGAAGCCTTGGTTTTCAAACCTAACTTTTTAAAGTGCGCCTTAACACGTTCACAATCTTGTCCCGTACATAAATCCATACGGCGTGACAAATCAAAGGCTATATTAATGCCAATGGCAACCGCCTCCCCATGAAGAAGGCTTCCATCATATCCCGCCGCCGCTTCTAAGGCATGACCAAACGTATGCCCTAAGTTTAATAGCGCGCGTTGTCCTTTTTCATGCTCGTCTGCCGCAACAATCGCTGCCTTGGCTTTACATGATGTTTCGACGGCTTTTGATAAAGCTTCACTCTCAAGCTTCAAAACTTGTTCGCCATGTTCCTCTAACCATTCAAAAAATGCGAGGTCATTAATAAGCCCGTATTTTACAATCTCACCATATCCCGCTTGCACTTCTCGTTCAGGCAACGTACCAAGCGTTCCAATATCACAAAGCACAGCTTTCGGTTGATAAAATGCCCCAACGAGGTTCTTCCCTTGGTGCGTATTAATACCCGTTTTACCCCCAACGGAGCTATCAACTTGTGACAACAACGTTGTTGGGATTTGCACAAACGGAATGCCGCGCATCGTAACCGCCGCGGCAAAGCCACCAAGGTCGCCCATCACACCGCCACCAACGACAAATAGAATGCTATTACGATCAACCTTATTCTCAAGCAACCAATCCGTCACACGTTGCAGTCCATCATAGGACTTAGTCGGCTCCCCACCCTTTTGGCTAAACGTTTTACTCGACAGAACCTTACCCGCCAACGCCTCGTCCAAAACCTGAACATAAGGATACGTATTTTCGTCATATAAAATGAATGCTTTTTTTCCAAAACACTCATCAGGCAGATACTCAGCGGCATCATCAACCAGAGCCTTACCAATATGAATGTCATACGATCTATCGCCCAGATCAACAGGAACAATTTTTTTATCTTGTGTCATGATGTGATTTTAACCAGCATTTGTATAAGTGTATAGCGTTTCAATTACTCTATTCAGCGTTTCTTCAATCTGTTCATCATAAGTATCAACATGAACGTGCGCTTGCTTATATATAGGGTATCGCACCTCAATCAAATCACTTAGTACCTCTTTTGGGTCTTTATCTTTAAATAGAGGTCGTCCTTGGGATGTTCCTACGCGCGCGACTAAAACATCAATATCTGCCTCTAAAAATAACGAAATAGCGCTTTCTTGAATGGCCTTACGTGTTGCGTCATTCATAAACGCTCCGCCGCCAGTGCTTATAATACAAACTTGATCGCTATGAATAGCATCCCTAAGAACTTGCTGTTCTAACGCTCTAAAGTGCTCTTCACCCTCGTCTTTGAAAATATCACTGATTTCTTTACCCGCAGCTTCGACGATCAGATCATCAGAATCAACAAAGTTTAGCCCCAATCTTTTGGCGACTTCACGCCCAACAGATGTTTTTCCAGCCCCCATCAGCCCAACAAGGACTATCGATTTATTCAAGTTTGTTATGATTGCGTCATTCATCATGCCGTTTTAATGAATTAAGCTTAAAAGTGCAATTGCATTCATTCGCCACATTGATTAATCTTGAAACAAGGCAACATAAATAAAGGCTTACTTACCCATGCTATTTCTTAAAATCGTATTTTCAGCATTATTCCTTATTCTTATTGGAGGATTCGCGTACTTTGCTATTACGGATATCCCAGTGCGCCAAGTTGAAAAAACAGAAACCTATTCAGCAAGTGATTTTCGCTCATAACGCATTTATTATGAAAAACATATTTAGGTATTCGAATCAATTATTTTCTATTCAAAAATTTGATGGAAACTGTCATTAGATACTTATTTTAATAAAAAAATACCAAGATTCATCCTTAAAATCACATCCAAGAGTACGCATAAGTCACAATATAGCTCATTGAAAACACTTAAAAAATCACCACAGAGGATATTTTAGCAATAATATTGCCCTTTTTCAGAAATATGGGAAAAAAATTAACTTTTTTGAAATCATGTCTTGACAAATGACGTTAATTTTCCAATAATCTGGACGCTGCTTATGAAAAACAGGTTAATTTTTAACTTAAGCTTTGGAAAAAAGTAATAATAAGTAAAAAATGACTTGCTGGTTCTTACGAATGAGCTATGTTAAACAAAATTAATAAACAGCACTTGGATCAACTTTCTTTAATGAAAGTAAATTCAAGTTAAGTGGGGTTAATTGATCAGGCGCACCTGATAAGGCTAATTAGAAAAATTAGTAAGTTAAGTAGCGCTATAAAAACTAAATAGGAGAAAATACCATGGCTCGTCCAGGACGCCCAAAAATGCCGAAACCAGATTTGCACCCATCAGTGGAGGCATTCCTTGATATGCTTACTGCGGAACGTGGTGCGGCTATGAACACACGTCAAGCTTACTTCCGTGACTTGGCTGATGTGACTTTGTACTTACGTGGTGAGAAAAACACAGATTTGGACAAAGCTTCTACAGAAGAATTAAAAGCATATATCGAATATCTGACAAATAAAATTCACACTAAAGGTGAAAACAAAGCTCAGATCGCTGTGCGTACAGTGGCTCGCCGTTTGTCTGCGATGCGTCAATATTACCGCTACTTGGTTTCTGAGGACGCACGTGCCGATGATCCAACATCAACAATCGAAAGCCCTAAACAAGGCCGTACATTGCCAAAAACACTAAGCGAAGCAGAAGTAGCTCAGCTTATTAAAACTGCTGGTGAAGGTGGCGGTGCAGACAGCATCCGTCTCGTATGTCTTCTTGAAATGCTTTATGCAACAGGTCTTCGTGTATCTGAGCTTGTAGGTCTTCCTATGGCTGCTATTGGCGAAAATACAGAGTTCCTTATGGTTGAAGGTAAAGGCGGTCGTGAGCGTATGATCCCTATTTCTGAACCAGCTCAAAAAGCAATTCAGAATTACTTGGCTGTTCGTGAAACATTCATTGGTATTGAGAATAAAGAAGCACAAGATCGCTCTTTCTTCCCATCAAAAACATCTGAAAGTGGTCACCTAACGCGTCAGCGTTTTGCACAACTACTTAAAGACCTTGCACGTGATGCAGAAGTTGAAGAAGGTCGCGTAAGCCCGCACATCCTTCGTCACGCTTTCGCAACACACCTATTGAGCCGTGGTGCAGACCTTCGTTCAGTACAGAAAATGCTTGGCCATGCTGATATCGCAACAACTCAAATCTACACACACATTGTGAGTGAAGGTCTTAAAGAGACTGTTGAAGAAAATCACCCAATAGCCAAAAAAGACGGTAAATAATAATTTTATTACTCTTTTCTTTAAGTTTAGGTGGGGAAACGTAAATTTAAAGATATATGGGTAATAACTTTTTAAATCAGGCAGTGCTGACCTTGTGTCACACTGCCTGATTTGCTATTAATCTAAACATAATTACAATTTCAGCTTCACCATTATTAGGTATAGCAATACAAAGGAATGTTAAAATGTCACAGTTAGAATTCGAAAAGAAGATACTTGAACTTGAAGGTAAAATTAACGAGCTAAGCAACGTTGAATCAGACTCAGACGTGAACATCGAAGCTGAGATGAAACGCATGAAAGAAAAAGTAAGCAAGCTAACAAAGCAAACTTACAGCAAACTGACTCCCGCTCAAAAAGTACAAGTGGCGCGTCATCCAAACCGCCCTCATTTTAACGACTACATTACAGGTATGATCGAAGATTACGCCCCTCTTGCTGGTGATCGTAACTTCGCTGAAGACGACGCAATGGAAGGTGGTCTTGGCCGCTTCCAAGGGCAAGCTGTTGTTATCATCGGTCAAGAACGTGGCCACGATACAGAAAGCCGCGTGAAACATAATTTTGGTATGGCCCGCCCAGAAGGCTACCGTAAAGCGCAACGCCTTATGAAGATGGCGGAACGTTTTAACCTACCTATCATTACATTGGTTGATACTGCTGGCGCTTACCCTGGTTTGGGCGCAGAAGAACGTGGACAAAGTGAAGCCATCGCCCGCTCCATCGAAACCTGCCTGAACGTTAAAGTCCCTGTCATTTCCATCATTATTGGTGAAGGTGGCTCAGGTGGTGCAATCGCTATTGCCGCCGCTGACCGCGTTTATATGCTTGAACATTCAATCTACTCTGTGATTTCACCAGAAGGTTGTGCGTCAATCCTATGGCGCAGTGCCGAACACGCCAGTGAAGCCGCAACAGCTCTGAAAATCACAGCTCAAGATATTTATGACCTTAAATTAATTGATGATATTATCGATGAGCCTGTTGGTGGGGCGCACCGTGCCAAACAAGAAACAATAGACAATGTCGCCAATCAAATAGCAACAGCGTTAGAGCAACTTGACGGTACAGATGGCGACACACTCGTTAAAAATCGTCGCAAAAAATTTCTAGCCTTCGGTCGTAAAGGCTAGAATTTTAAACTACCTGTCTGAAGCGCCTACAGATCTATTTGTTGCCGTATCTGAAGGCACCATTTGAGATGGCTTCAAATGTGGTGCAAGTCTTCGTGAAATTTCCTCATCATTATCCGCCTTAAGAGCGTGATTTTTAGTTGACCAATCTGATGTCATGCCTGCGCGACGTTTCATATGTTCAAAACTGCCATGCCCTGCACTTTCATGTCCATTTTCTGTTGCTGCCGCTCGGAAGTATAACATTAAGAAAACACGGATCGCTGCGGTCAAAGATGTATTCTCTGACTTTCTCAATGAAATAAGAGAACATAAATCATGAATTGTGCATTCTTCACGCTTTGAAATTCCTTTTAATTCGCGCCACATTTCAGGCTCTAGTCGGACAGATGTACGATGCCCCAGCACCGTAATATTTTTTGAAACAAGTGAACTTTTTTTAAGAATATCTAGATAACTTTTAGCCATTTTACACCCCATGTAATTATATTTTTTAAAAGCAATACTCTGGTAATGAGAATTGATAAACCCCCTCAACACAACCATAAGTATACATACGCATGACAAACAATACAACCTAGAAATACCCTCGTATGTGTATAAAACACATTACGGAAAAAGATAAAGACAAGTGTTTATTTAATAAACTTAATTGAAAGCGCGTGTATCACTTTCATTTCTGCGGCTAACGCGTCGTAAACAGCGCGCTCTCTATTCACATAGGACATTTTCATTAAATCTGCAGATTGAATTTCTATATTAAAGTGGCTTTCTCCACTTCCATCATCCCCTGCATGACCTGCGTGCAAATGACTTTGATTGATAACATTCAAAGTTTCAGGTTGAAATGCGGCCTGTAATCGCTCATAAATGCTTTGTTCTAATGACATTGAAACCCCTTTAAAATCCTTGTTTCTCTTAGTTTTTTACGACAAAATAGAGATACCATGCCTAAGATAAAATTAAAAAGAAATTCACCCGAATTTATTGATCCTAAAAAGCCAAAAGGCCGCTTTAAGCCGTGCAATATGCCCTATTGCGAAGGTGAAGGTACATTCCGTGCGCCCCGTGATCGCTCATTGTCAGAACATTACTGGTTCTGCCAGATGCACATTACGGAATACAACCAAGCTTGGAATTTTTTTGAGGGCATGAATCAAAGCGAAGTCGAAGAGCAAATTTTAAAAAGTATGTTTGGTGATCGCCCCACTTGGCGCTCCGATGTCGATGGTATGGCCGAAGAAAACCTACGCCGTCAAGCATGGCAGTTCCACGGTGTCGGCGGAACGGATGACCGCGCCAGCCGTGCGTGGCAAGAATATCAAGATAATAAAAATCGTATTGATGAAAACAGCGCCGAGTTCGAAGCCATGGCAATCTTCGCGCTAGAACCGCCCGTTGATCTTGCCAAAATCAAAACACGCTATAAAGAGCTGGCTAAAAAATATCACCCAGATCTTAATAAAGATAATCCAAAAGCCGAAGACCAATTGAAAAAAATCAATGTGGCTTATACTGTATTAAAATTGGCATACCAAAAATTCGATCACTTAGAGACAACAGAAAAGAAAAAATAAAATGTTAGCCTTAATCTCACCTGCAAAAAAAATGGATTTTGAGCATGACTTACCGTGTGAAGATTACACGCAATCTATTTTCTTAGATAACTCTAAAGACTTGATCAGCCAAGTGAAGACTTTGTCATCAAACGATCTACAAAAACTAATGAAAATATCTGAAAAATTAGGTGACCTCAATCACGATAGGTTTCAACGTTTTTCTACGCCATTCACACCCAAAAATGCGCGCCATGCCGCCTATGCTTTTCGCGGCGATACTTACGTCGGCCTTGAAGCTGACAACTTATCTAAAAGCGATCTTAACTATGCTCAAGATCATTTAAGAATTTTATCTGGATTATATGGCCTATTACGCCCCCTCGATTTAATCCAAGCTTACCGTTTAGAGATGGGCACAAAATTAAAAAATAAAAAAGGCGAAGACCTCTATGATTTTTGGAACGATCAACTCGCCAAAGCTTGTAACGATTGCGTTAAAGATCATAAAGACAACGCCATCATCTCTCTTGCTTCAAACGAGTATATAAAAGCCGTCAAACCAAAAGAATTAAAGTCGCCGCTTATTACCTGTCATTTCAAAGAAGTGAAAAATGGCACACCAAAAACAATCGGTCTTTTTGCAAAGCGTGCAAGAGGATCAATGGCACGTTACATCATTCAAAATAAAATTGAAAAGCGTGACGGTCTAAAGAAGTTTAAAAATGACGGATACAACTATTCAGATTCTTTATCAGACTCAACAAATTTTGTTTTCTTACGTGAACAATCTTAAACAATAAAACTATATAGGAACAACAATGCCTAAAGCAAAACAAGACCAAGAACTTCAATCCGCCTCTTTTGATATGACCAAGGTCAAAACAAAGGAAGGAAAATACACATCGATTCCCGATACAAAATATGATGTACGTAAAACATTCGGCCTTGATGTTGACTGGCAAGTGCCGGGCTTCAAAGAAGACAGCCCAAACGTTCCTGCCGTTGATCCAACCTATCAATTTGACCATGACACAACCATGGCCATCCTCGCAGGCTTTGCCCACAACCGCCGCGTTATGGTGCAAGGGTATCACGGCACAGGGAAATCAACCCACATCGAACAAGTCGCCGCGCGCCTGAATTGGCCTTGCGTTCGTATTAACATGGACTCCCACGTTTCGCGTATTGATCTCCTTGGTAAAGATATGATCGTCCTCCAAGAAGGCAAACAAATTACGCGCTTCCAAGAAGGTTTATTGCCATGGGCAATTCAAAACAATGTCGCGCTTGTGTTTGATGAATATGACGCAGGCCGCCCCGATGTGATGTTCGTTATTCAACGCGTACTTGAAGAAGAAGGAAAACTGACTCTCCTCGATCAAAACATGGTCATCCGCCCTCACCCAGCTTTCCGTTTATTCGCCACCGCCAACACCGTTGGCCTTGGTGATACAACAGGGCTGTATCATGGCACACAACAAATCAACCAAGCGCAAATGGACAGATGGAACATCGTCGCTCAGCTAAACTACCTAAAGCACGAAAAAGAAATGGATATCGTCACCGCCAAAATGCCAGACATGGATAATAAAGAAGGCCGCGAAACTATTGATGCCATGGTGCGTATGGCCGCCTTAACAAGACAAGGCTTCGTCAACGGCGACCTATCAACATTAATGAGTCCACGTACAGTGTTAAGCTGGGCAGAAAATTACAAAATCTTCGGCGACCGAGACCTCGCCTTCCGTTACGCCTTCATGAACAAATGCGACGAAATGGAATGGCCAACAATTAATGAATATTACCAAAGATGCTTTGGTGTTGAACTGCTAGGGTGAATTACAAGAAAAAATCATCCTATGTATTAAGGTATATATTTATTGCTCTCACCGTTCTTTAAAGTGACATGCCTTCGGCAATCGGAGTAAGAAAATTCAAGTTCAACAATTCCCTGACTTGCGCTAGATGCCTCTGCAAAATAATTATTAATATTTGAAATACTTCTACTAACTAAACCGCACGCTACCGTTTTATTCACACGGCCATTTTCTATAGCAGTTTCATAATATTTAGGTACATCTATGCCACGCACATCCTCTGAAGATACAATAGATATCCCCAAGCCTATGCCAATGGGAATTGACAGCGTGGCCCCTGCTATAAATGCTTTTGCAATACTGTACATTGAAACATATCCATAAAAGTAATACTGTTTATTACAATAAAAAATAAAAAAATTATGTCAACAAAAAACACTAAATTCGAAAACTTCAAATCTGCTACTGCCGCGACATTACGTGCGATTGCGGGTAAGAAAGGTTATGACGTCAGCTTCAATGCGAATGAGCGCCTTGATCGCCCAACAAACCCACAAGACGAGGCCACCTCACTTCCCCTGCCTAATGAAGACCTAGAGAACACACAATTCACCCGTGGCGCGGCAGATGCCAAAGCCTTAAAACTCCAACACCACACCGCCGCCATTCACCAACAAAACGCTCCTATGGATTTAACAGCGCGCGCCGTTTTTGATGCGCTCGAGCAAGCCCGCGTCGAAGCCATCGGCGCCAACCAAATGACGGGCGTCAAAGACAATCTAAACCAAACCCTTAACGAGAAATGCGTCCGCCTTGGTTACAACCGTTTACAAAATCGTGAAGACAGCAACATCGCCGATGCCATTCACGCCTATGTCCGCACACAATTAACAAACGAGCCCATTCCCACCGAAGCCAAAAAGCTGATTAAAAAATGGAAGCCTTGGATTGAAGAAAAAATTGATGATGGCCTCCTTAATAATTTAAAAACAAATATCGAAGATCAATCTGAATACGCAACCCTGTCACGTGACCTCATGGCGCAATTAAACTTAATCGCCGCCGACACAGACAACAACGATGCCCCACCAGAAGACAGCGAAGCAGATGGTGACGGCACACCCGACGAGTTAGACCAAAGCGAAGAAGAAGATTCCGCGCAAGAACAAGACGGCGCACAACAAATTGACGCGAGCGAAACAGACGACACTGCCGATGGTATAGACGACGATTCAGAAATTGAAAATGCAGACTCCGATCAAATGATGGAGGGCGGCGAAGAAGAGTCTGACGACCAAGCCGCGCCAGATATGCAACGCCCTGATGGCCTCGGCAGTCACCCCGAAAGCAATTACAAAATATACTCCCGCGCCTTTGATGAAATCATTGATGCCGAAGACCTCGCCGACCCAGAAGAGCTTACCCGCCTACGCGCCATGCTCGATCAGCAATTAAAAAACCAACAAGGCATTGTCTCAAAACTCGCTAATCGCCTACAACGAAAATTAATGGCGCAACAACAACGCAGCTGGCAATTCGATTTAGAAGAAGGTGTCCTTGATGGCGCAAAGCTTACGCGTATTATCACAGGCACAAACGTGCCACGTGCCTTTAAGATGGAAAAGCAAACAGAGTTCCGCGATACCGTTGTGACAATTCTCATCGACAATTCAGGCTCAATGCGTGGTCGCCCCATCGCCATCGCCGCCATTAGCGCCGATATTCTCGCCAGAACCTTGGAGCGTTGCGGCGTAAAAGTTGAAATCCTCGGCTTTACCACCCGCGCATGGAAAGGCGGCAAAGCCCGTGACCTTTGGATTAAAAATGGACGCGATCCACAACCAGGCCGCCTCAACGATATCCGCCATATTATATATAAGAATGCTGATGCGCCCCTCAGACGCGCCCGCAAAAATCTTGGCCTTATGCTCAAAGAAGGCATTTTAAAAGAAAATATTGATGGTGAAGCGCTTGTATGGGCGCATAACCGCCTCTCCCGCCGCCCCGAACAACGTAAAATTATGATGGTTATCTCTGATGGCGCTCCTGTCGACGACTCAACCCTATCCGTCAATCCTGCAAACGTGCTTGAGCTTGACCTACGCCACGTTATTAATTGGATAGAAGACATCAAACAAGTCGAATTGACCGCCATCGGTATTGGCCACGATGTCACACGCTACTACGAACGCGCCATGACCATCACCGACGCAAACGAGCTTGCCAACGCCCTCGTGAGCCGCCTAGAAAAACTGTTTGAATTAAAGTAGAGCCATTGTATAAAAAGATATGTCAGAAAAATCAAAAAAACCTAATAAACCAAGTGTATACAAACCAAAACCAATCAGCGGTTTCCCTGAATGGCTTCCCGAAGAACGCCTCGTAGAGCTTAAATGGCTAGACCATATCCGCCGCACGTTTGAGAGCTATGGCTTTGCCTCTATTGAGACACCTAGCGTGGAAGAGATTGACGTATTGCTTGCTAAAGGTGAAGTAGACAAAGAAATCTACGTCCTTGAACGCCTTCATAAAGATGAAGATGACGACAAAGACGCGCGCCTTGCCCTGCACTTTGATCAAACCGTGCCGTTTGCACGCTACACGGCTCAGCACTTTAACGAGCTTACTTTCCCTTTTAAACGCTATCAGATGCAACGCGTCTGGCGTGGCGAGCGTCCGCAACTTGGTCGCCAACGTGAATTCTATCAATGTGATATTGATGTCATTAATATCGACAACCTGCCATTAGCTTTCGACGCCGAAATGGCCGCCGTGGCTTACGAGGTTCTAGATGGTTTAGATATCGGCCGCGTCCAAATGCGCATATCAAACCGTAAAATCCTGACTGGCTTACTTGAAAGCATGGACATAAATGATCCTGTTCCTGTGACACGCATCATCGATAAAATTGAAAAGCTACCGATCCAACAAATTGAAAATCTTCTTAAAGAAGAAAAGCTTAGCGATAATCAAATTGCAGACATCATCCAACTCGCCAAGACCAAAGGCACAAAACAAGACCTCGATGCGATTGAGCCAAAGAACGATAAAATGAAAGAAGGCCTTGATGAATTGGCAGAAGTTTTAGACAACCTCTCCCACCTCCCTAGTGAGGCCATCATTGCCGATTTATCCATCGTCCGCGGCCTCGATTATTACACAGGTATCGTCTACGAAACTCAGCTCTTGGATGTTGAACAATTTACTGGCTCTGTTTGTTCTGGTGGTCGTTACGATAACCTCGCCAGCAGCTTCATTAACAAGAAACTACCAGGTGTTGGAATCTCCATCGGCTTCACACGCTTGTTCGATGTTATCCGTCAATCACGTCGTGACCTAATGAACATAGGCCCCAAATGTCCAACAGATGTTTTGGTCTATACCGAGGACAAAGACCTTAAAGAAACAACCAACATCACCGCGCAAACATTGCGTAAACGTGGCTTTAACGTTGAGGTTTATGATACAGTAAAGAAATGGGAGAAGCACTTTAAGTACGCCAAGAATAAAGGCATCCCCTATATTTGGTACGTCAATGGCCCTGATACCCACGAAGTGAAAAACATGGCAACCGACGACAAAAAAGAAACAAATCCCAATGATTGGAACAAAGATGAATAGAACAATGTCATTAACTGTTTTTTCCTTAATGCTCACCGCGCTAAGCTTGATTTCATTCCAAGCCTTGTCCGATGAAAGCACAGAAAAAACACTTGATGACGTTCTTGTCGAAACAGGGCTTCCTGAAAACTGGGTAAAATACGCGCCAGAAAATTGCGACTTCCAAGCTTATTTCCCAAGCGAACCAAGCACCATGCAAAAATGCCCAACAGGCGCACCAAAATCACAATGCTACAACATGATCAGCTACAACATGGTTTATGAAACTCAAACCGCCGTTGAATTTAATGTCACCTGCTCACCGCTCCAAGAAGGTGAATATGACAGATACAACCAAGCCGTCATTTCAACAGCCCTAAAAGGAATGATTGCCGATAAAGATTTAAAAGAGCAAAGCGGCACAACAACTCAAAAAGAAAACTACCGCGTCGGCTCTATTGTTGGCACAAGAATGATTGGCTTACAGCAATCAATATACACCGCCCAATTATGGCTCGGTAAAAACTCATTGATGACTGTAGAGTCCAGCCTCGTTGGCCCTTCAATGGATATAGCCGACGAAACTTTCAGTGATTTCCTAAAGAACGTGAAGAAAAAAGAAGATTAGCCAAAGCCAACGTGAGGGCCTTTTGCACCTGCTGGCAAAGCTGGTTCAACAACGTCTTCCGTTGGAATTTCAACCACGTTATCTGGGATTGCTTTTCTTTTAATCTTGTTTGGCTTTTTGCTAATAGGCCAATCAAGCAGTGACTTATCATCTTTTCCAACAATATCAACAAATGCATCAATATCTTGAACGCAAAGACCACCATAGATATTGGCAACAATATCTGCATTGGCGCCCATTCCATCCAAGATTAAAACCATGAAAGGAAAATCAAACTCTCTTTCCTCACATAATCTTTGAAAAACGACCCCCGCCATGTCGTTGCCTATAAATAAACGGTTTATTGCAGGTAACAAATCCTGCCCTAAAAATGTGGTCATACCGAAAGGAGAGCTAGGCGATGAAAAATCATCACTTAGCACAAATGCTCCTAGAATATCATCTTTGTCAGACATAACTTTTCCTTAAAAGAAAAAGGAATAACATCATTATATAAGTTATGTCAATATATTATGAAATAGACTGAATGCGCCCTACCATGGCGAAAAAGCCATTACGGCGATTAGGTGATAAATGACTATTCAGGCCTATTTCTTCAAAAGCAGCCTCAATATCAATAGTTTTAACCTCTGCAACGGTCTTACCCTCATACGCCCCCAAAAGGATCGCAATCAGGCCACGCACGATGTGCGCGTCACTATCCGCAATAAAATGAAGCGTGCCATCCTCTTGTATTTGCGAGACTAACCAAACACGAGATGTGCAACCTTTAACGATAGTTTGCTCATTTTTCAGCGCTTCATCCATCTCAGACAAGCCCTTACCTAGGTCGATAAGGTATTTATACCGCTCTTCCCAGTCGTCAAACAGGGCGAAATTTTCCTTCAATTCTTCTAATGTTGGTTGAGGCATCTTTTATAAACCATTGAGTTTGTTAATAACTTGTTCATATTTCTTATATAAAAGGGTAATATGATGCAATGAATATTCATTGAAAATGTTAAATCATCTCTTGCACACCGCCAAAGGGGCGGCTAATTTGAAAGAGTTGATTCATATCGTTTTTTTTGAATAAACATATCAAACGTAAAAATTCTTAAAGGTACTCCTATCATGAGTAAATCATCCGACGACGACACAACAGACACAAAGAACACTCTTTATTGTTCTTTCTGCGGAAAAAGCCAGCACGAGGTCAGAAAACTGATCGCGGGGCCAAACGTATTTGTTTGTAATGAATGTGTTGAGCTTTGCATGGACATCATCCGTGAAGAAGACAAAACACAGCTTGTCCGCGGTGAAGATGATGGCGTACCTGCCCCAAGTGAGATTAAAGGCTTCTTGGACGACTATGTTATTGGTCAAGACCACGCGAAGCGTATTTTGTCTGTGGCGGTTCACAATCACTACAAACGTCTTGAACATTCTGGCGATGCCGCAGCAGGAGAAATCGAACTTGCGAAATCAAACATCCTAATTCTTGGGCCAACTGGTTGTGGTAAAACACTCCTCGCCCAAACATTGGCGCGTGTTATTGACGTTCCATTCACAATGGCGGATGCCACAACATTAACCGAAGCTGGTTATGTTGGTGAAGACGTTGAGAACATTGTTCTTAAACTTTTACAGGCTTCTGATTATAACGTTGAGCGCGCACAACGCGGTATCGTTTATATCGATGAGATTGATAAGATCAGCCGTAAATCTGATAACCCATCCATCACACGTGATGTGTCTGGTGAAGGTGTGCAACAAGCCCTATTGAAATTAATGGAAGGTACTGTTGCTTCTGTTCCGCCTCAAGGTGGACGTAAGCACCCTCAACAAGAATTCCTTCAAGTTGATACAGCAAACATCCTATTTATTTGTGGTGGTGCGTTCGCAGGGATTGAAAAAATCTTAGCCAATAAAGACCGTGGTCAAACACTTGGTTTTGGTGCAGATGTCAAACCACCTGAAGAAGGTAACGTTGGCGATCTTTTGAAAAAGCTAGAGCCTGAAGATTTGGTGAAATACGGACTTATTCCTGAATTCATCGGTCGCCTACCTTTAATTGCGACACTAGAAAATCTTGATGAAGACGCATTGATTACAATTCTGACACAGCCTAAAAACGCGCTTGTGAAGCAATATCAGAAACTGTTTGATATTGAAGGTGCAGAACTTGAATTTACAGATGGCGCCTTAAAAGCAGTCGCAGAAGCCGCCATCCAACGTAAAACAGGGGCGCGTGGATTACGTTCAATCCTTGAAGTTATGCTTCTTGATACAATGTACGACTTGCCTGACAAAGAAGGCGTTGAAAAAGTCATCATTGATGAAAAAGTTGTTAAGGGTGAAAGCGAGCCAACATTTGTCTACGCCGATAAGAAAAAGAAAAAGGCAAAAAAAGACGATGAAGCGAAAGACGACGATAAAAAGTCTGACAAGAAATCTGGCTCTAAGAAATAATCTTAGCGAACACCACTATCATTCTTTAATGCGCCCTCAGTTGGCGCATTAATTTTATCTGGAGCCTGCCTTTCAAGGCTACCTTCTTCAATCTGCTGCATATATTGAATGCCTTTAACCGTTAACTGGCGTACAGCACCAGACTCTTGCCCATCGACGGGAATAAAATATCCGTTCATTTCCATCGCTTCAAATGTTCTTAAAATATAATTTGTTCCGTGATCTTCCGCCATTTTACTCGCCAACAAATCATCCATAGAGGCTTCAAAAAGATGCTCAAACTGCTCTCGAATACCGTTAAAGCTACACGAATCTGTGATGTACGCACCATCAACAGATACCTGAGAAACAACATCAAATTCTTTCGTCATCAACGCTCTTACTTCTTCTCCGGCACGCCGAGCAATCGCAAGTTCCATGGCTTGCACACGAGACGTCTCGACTTGCAACTTCGTGGGAACACCATAAGTTTGCGTTTGCGTCCCCCTTACTGCACGAATAAAGCTAGGGGCAATAGCATTGTGAATTTGCTCTAAAACCGCATCTTGAATTGCTTCCAATCTTTCCTCACTAAGCCGCGTCGCTGGCAACTGCGTGCTACCTTCTTTTAGAAACATCGTTAATATTGTGTATTTAACGGCACGGTCTGCGTGGAAGTCTGCATCGGGGGCAGACTCTGGCTTAATAGAAAAACTCATAACACTCTCCTTTTGAATATAGATTTTACTTAAAACTATTGTTTTTATATGTCAATTAAAAACATCTTTTATTTAGTTTCTTGTTAAGGATTATGCGCTATATTTGTCAGGTAAAATTTCAATACGCGTTCACGTAACAATACCAAAGGAAATCATCATGACACAGGCTGCCAAAATCCAACCTGAAGCAAATAAAAAATACAGACTAATCACACGCTCCGATATGGACGGCTTGGTTTGTGCGGTACTTTTGAAAAAAATGGACATTATTGATGATATCCTCTTCGCACATCCAAAAGACATGCAAGACGGCAAGATTGAGGTTACAGAATCAGATATCACAACCAACCTTCCCTACAACGAAGGTGCCTTCATTAGCTTCGATCACCACAGCAGTGAAATTGAACGTGCTGGCGGCACAAAAAAAGACAACATGATTATTGATGCTGACGCAAAATCAGCCGCGCGCGTGGTTTATGATTATTTCGGTGGTGCAGAACAATTTCCTGATATTACAGACGACATTATGATTGCCGTGGACAAGGCCGATAATGCCGACTTCACCAAGCAAGACATCATGGATCCAAAAGGTTGGGAACTTCTTAGCTTCATCATGGACTCTCGTACAGGCCTAGGGCGTTACCAAGAATTCAACATCTCAAATTATCAATTAATGATGAAAATGATTGATGTTTGTATGGATACACAAAACATTGATGCCATCCTTAAAATTCCAGACGTAAAAGAACGTGTTGATCTATACTTTGATCATCAACCAAAATTTAAAGAACAGCTAGAGCGTTGTTCACGGATTAATCAAAATGTTATCGTCCTCGATCTTCGTAACGAAGACACAATCTGGGCAGGTAATCGCTTTATGATCTATGCCATCTTCCCTCAAGCTTCCGTGTCTATTCACGTAATTTGGGGTAAGAACAAGCAAAACACTGTTTTGGCCGTGGGTAAATCCATCCTTAACAAAACCAGTCAGGCAAAAATTGGTAGCTTGATGCTTGAACAAGGCGGCGGCGGACATGATGCCGCAGGAACTTGCCAAGTTAACAACTTGAAAGCTGACGAAATCCTCGAAGAAGTCATTGAGAAAATCGTCGCTACCAGCTGATAAAATCGATCTTATTATTGAACTAAATCGTATGACATGCGTATATAACGTATGTCAAAAAAACCTATTATTGCCTGGTTCCGCCAGGACCTTCGCTTAGAAGATAACCCCGCCCTCAATGCCGCCGTGGATACTGGCGCGCCAATCCTTCCTGTCTATATTTTTGACGAAGAAAATGCTGATGAATGGAAAATGGGCGGCGCTTCGCGCGTATGGTTACATCATGCTCTCGACAGTTTAGGCAAAGACCTATCCGACCACCTCGTCCTCGCAAAAGGCGATGCAACACAGATATTGCCCGACCTAGTCAGTAAAACAGGTGCAAGCGGTGTTTATTGGAACAGATGTTATGAGCCATGGCGTATTAAACGCGACGAAAATATTAAGTCATTCCTCAAAGAAGAAATGGACTGCGACGTCCAAAGCTTCAACGGCTCACTACTATGGGAGCCTTGGCACATAAGCACCCAAGCTGGCACACCCTACAAAGTCTTTACCCCTTACTATCGCAAAGGATGCCTACAACAAGAACCACCGCGTGAACCTTTAGAGCGCCCTACTCGCTTAACTTACGCAGATACAGACAAGCTTGGTTGTACTTTAGATGATCTGGCGCTACTCCCTTCCAAAGAAGGCGACTGGCACAAGAACATTATTAAATATTGGGACATCAGCGAAAAAGGCGCCAATAAACGCCTCCACGATTTTCTGGATGATGGCCTAGCCAATTATAAAACGGGCCGCGACCATCCCGCTGATGAAAATACATCACGCCTCTCCCCTTACTTACATTACGGACAGATATCGCCCAACACCGCATGGTACGCTGGTCAAGCCCGTGGCACGGTTGAAGGTTGGGAAAGCGATCGTGACCACTTCCTAAGCGAGCTTGGATGGCGTGAGTTCTCATACAATTTGCTTTATCACTTCCCGAAAATCACATGGGAAAACCTTCAAGAAAAGTTCAACAATTTTCCTTGGAAATCTGAAGAAAGCCAAGACCTAGAAGATTGGCGCAACGGCATGACAGGCTTCCCTATTGTCGATGCAGGTATGCGACAGCTCTATGAGACAGGCTATATGCACAACCGCGTTCGTATGATTGTTGGCTCATTTCTCGTCAAAAATATGCTCACTCATTGGCACCGCGGCGAAGACTGGTTCTGGGACTGCCTGTTTGATGCAGACCTCGCCAGCAACTCCGCCAGCTGGCAATGGATCGCAGGCTGCGGCGCTGATGCTGCCCCTTATTTCCGCATCTTTAACCCAATGCTCCAAAGTAAGAAATTCGATGGTGCTGGCGCTTATATTCGTAAATTCGTCCCCGAACTTAAAGATATGCCAGACGATCACATCCATGCCCCTTGGGAAGCACCCGCACTTATCTTAAAAGCCGCAGGCATTGAGCTTGGCAAGGATTATCCCAAGCCAATGATGATGCACAGTGATGCCCGCGATCGCGCTATGGAAGC